>JACMIX010000461.1 GCA_014380935.1 Gloeobacterales cyanobacterium ES-bin-141
ACGACCACAACCACATACGTCGTTACGAAAGAAGACTTCCGGGCTCAGGGTGCCCAGACCGTCACCGAGGCCCTTCAACTGGTGCCGGGCTTCGACGGCAACATTGCCCTGGGTGGGTTACGCAACGCAGCCGGTATATTCTTGCGCGGCTTCGACGACCAGCGCTTTCAGATCCTCAGAGACGGTCTCGCCCTGACCCGCTCCTCCAACAACCGCAACGACGCCTCGGGCTTTGTCGTCAATGACCTGGAGCGCATCGAGGTCGTGAGCGGCGGTGCCACCCTGCGCTACGGCTCAGGTGCCGTGGGCGGTGTCATCAACCTGATTACCGAAACACCCAAGGGGCCACCTAAGCTGACTGCCTCATTTCAGACGGGCAGCTACGGGTTTACCACCTACATAGGCAAGTACGGCGGTGGCGACGACACCCTCAGCTACAACTTCACCTACCAGAGTCTCTCCGCCTTCAACGACTACCCTTACAGCTTCTCTATCCCCAACACGGCTAACTTCTACGGACCTACCACCAACCCGGACGCGGCCGTTCCGGTCAACGCTGTTGACCCCTCGATCTACCCGAATGGTGAAAACTCCTTTGGTGTAGGTGGCGCGGACGCCGGGGATGCGAGAAACAATGGTCCGATCGACTTGTTCGGGTTCCTCAGCCCTGAGATTGGCCCGGCGCTCAAGATTCAGGGACGGGCGGACCGCTCCTTCGTCTTCAGTGACAACTACACCGCTAAACTTTCCGCCAAGCCCGACGCCGTGAACCGGGTCACGCTCCGCCTTCAGTACCAGGCCAAGAAGAACGATGGTCAAGGTCCGGGGTTATTTGCGCTTGGTACCTGCCTGGGCGGCCAGCAACAGGGCCTCGGTACCCTGGACCTCGAGCGTTTCTTGCCCCTAGGCCGCAATGGCAACGAACTGCCCTGCGACACCCAACGTTACATTCCCAATACACCGACCAACCTGATCGCCTTTCCCTACAACTACAACACCAATTTCGACGGCACCATTCGGGTTCCAACTGGCAATCCCCTGGCCGTCGAAAACAACACCGCCGACATTTTCTTCAACGCGGTTACGCTTCAGAACAACCTGGATGTCGCGCTGTTCCACGACCTCGACATCACGCCGACGACCTCTCTCAACAGCTACCTCTACTATTTCAAGTTCGACGGTAGACAATTCAGGCCCTCGCCCTACTCGTTCAACACCAACCTCCTCGGCAATGCCGCTCTTTACGATGCGCCGCCGGGCAGTGTCAACAACCTTGTTTTCGCCCGCGCACCCGGACTCTCTCAGCCCTACTTTGAAGGTGCCAGGTTCGAGGCTCAGACTGCCCTCAACACCCAACTCTCGCCTGGGCAGACACTCTCCTTCGGCGTCAACTTCGTCGAGGACCGTAGCTACCAGCAGAAAACTTCTGGTACAACCTTCTTCGACCGGGCTATCGCCCGCAGTTCGTTCTTCCTCGTCGATGACATCAGCTTTAGTGAGCAACTCAAGGCCAACCTGGGACTCCGCTACACCTACAGTACGCAGTTCGGGGTCGTTGCAACCCCAGGTGCAGGTGTCCGCTTCAGCCCCAGCTCGCTTATTTCGTTGCGAGCTAACTTCTCCCAGGTCTACAACGCCGCCAGCATCAGCGATCTGACCGTGGGTGGTGCCCCACCCTTCCTGGCAAACCCCAACCTGTCTCCCGAGACAGGCGTCACCTACGACGCGGGTATCGATATCACCCCGAGCCGCAACCTTTCCTTCCGGGCCACTTACTTCAACACCTACCTCGACGGGTTCATCTCGACAGTCACCTTCCCAAACCTGGATCCGGCAACCAACCAGAGCTTCCCGTTCTTGCAGCAGCAGCAAAACGCCAGTAGCCGACTGGCAACCGGCATCGAGTTCGTGGGTGACTGGCAGGCCACCGAGCGGATCCGCCTGCGGACTACCTGGACAAACACAGATGCCCGCAACTACGGCCCGCTCGACAACATCAATGATGCCAACTTTCCCTTCTTCTACCAATACCAGGACCCCAACATCCCCTTCAACCGGGTCAGACTCAATGCCCTCTACCAGGGCGATGGCTACCTTGTAAGCTTGCTGGGTGGCTACGCAAGCGGCTTCCGGCGCGGGGCGGACCCGTTCTCAGCCCCTTCCTTCGCGACCCTGGATGTGTCGGTGGAGATACCGGTCTCGCCCAACTTTACGATCACCGGCAATGTCTTCAACGCCACTGATACTCAGTACCAGTCGGCTCCAAACGTACCGGCCCCAGGAACAACCTTCCGCGTCGGCGGCAGGCTCGAACTCGGCGGTGCTGCCCCCGAGGCGCAATAGCGCGACCTCGCAATCGCAACGGACAGCCGCTCTTCAAGGGCGGCTTTTTTCGTCCAACTCCGCGTGGCGATCTCTCCATTTCCCGTACACCAGAGCCAGCACTGCGAGCCCGACCAGTGTCAATGCCATACTCTGATAGCGTTCGAGCACACCCAACACGAGCGGCCAGTTCGCCCCGAGCATGTAACCCGCGATGGCCAGAATCCCGGCCCAGAGCCCGGAGCCGAGTGTACTGAACAACAAGAACTCGGGCATCGGCATACGCTGCATACCGGCCGGGATCGAGATCAGGCTACGCACAAGCGGGATAAGACGGCCAAAGAACGTCATCCCTCTGCCGTGACGATCAAAATAAGCGAGCGACTTATCGAGACCCACTTCATCCAAGAAAAACCAGCGGCCATACCCACGCACGAAACGCCTGATGAGCGTCTCGTCTGCAAAGTATCCAACGTAGTAGAGAACCACCGCTCCAATCACAGAACCCAGGGTTCCCGCCAGGACGACACCGATTAAAGTAAGGTGAAAATCACTACAGTCCCCGGCTGGTCCAGCGGTGCAGGCTGACAGGAAGCCTGCAAGCGGCATGACAACCTCAGAAGGGATCGGTGGCAGGATATTCTCCAGGGCCATTACCAGTACGATGCCGGGATAGCCCAGGGCACCAATTACCGCCTCGACCAAGCCGCGTAACTGGTCGAATAGATCTGCCATTATTTTTCACGCCTATATGCTCCTACCCTAGAAAATCTCAGGGTGCCGGTGGCTGTATCGCAGGTTGCATGTGAACATATTTGCGAACCAGCACCCAGTCCTTGTAATTCGCCATCACCTCAAACGGCCAGTAATCCCGGCGCAGTTGCAGAGCGCTTTCGGGGGAGAGAACCAGGTAAGGAGCGGTTGTCCCGTGTACCTGGCGGGCCGTGAGGCTTACTCCCGGCACGGGCGTGTAGAAAGCCAGGGTGATGTAATCCGAAACCTGATCCGGGGTCTTTTCGTATACAAGATCAACGGGTGAATGGGCCGGGAAGCGGGCGGCGAAAGCCTTGAGACCGGGGTTGTAGTCGCCTAACCCAGACCAGAGACCGGCAGCTGCGAGTGCAAGCCACGGGCCGCCCATCAGGGCTCCCATCCACCAGGGCATCCACCGCAGCAACCAGCGCCGTTGCCAGAAGAGTAGCCCCATCACGACCCAACCCGCTCCAAGACCGATTGCCACAGGAGCATAGACGACGGCATCAGGCAGGAGTCGGGGTTGCACCAGCAGGGTGATCCCGGCGACGAGCAGCAGTGCTCCCAGGGCTCCTCCCAGTCCACTGAGCCAACTGTGCAGGGAACGGCGCGAATGTGCCCGCTTCCACAAGTACTCAAGCGCAACACCGGCGAGGAGTGCAGCAAAAGGCATTACCTGCAACAGGTAGTAGGGAGTCTTGGTCGTAAACAGGTTGAGCAAGCCGAACAGCACTAGGGGGTAACTCCAGACCAGCAAGAAGCGTTGCCGGTCGCCTTTGAGCAGCAAGACAAAACCAGCCAGACTGAACAACGCCCAGGGAAAGAAGTTAGCCGGGAAGTTCCACAGGTAATACCAAGGTCCGACGTCATGAAAATCGCGCCGCGTGAGCATCCCGAGCGTGCCGAATAGCCCCTTATAGACGAGCGGACCCCAGGCGCGTGTCGCAAGCCAGTACCAGAGGCCAAAACCTGCACCCCCCAATCCCAATCCCACGTATAGCCAGGGATTGTGCAACAGCCGGTGATGACGGTTGGCAAAGACCAGAAAGGGCAGCACGGCAATGGCCGCGAGCAGTCCTGCGGCACTTTTGAGCAACACACCCGCGCCGAGACTGAGGCCCCAGCCGAGTGCGAACAGGGGCCGACGTTCCGCGGCCAGTAAGGAGCCAACCCCAATCAAACCAAGACAGGCCAGGGGTATATCCTGGGCTGCCGTTCGACCGTCGTGTACCCACAAGTAAGCAGTTGCCAGTACCAACGCCCCGAGCAAGGCGGGACGTTGCCCCAGTTGGTGGCGCCCGATCCAGTAAACGAGCTGTACGCCCATGAGGGCAGCCAGAATGCCGGGCAGCCGCGCACTCCATTCGCTTACCCCAAACAGGGTATAGCTCGCGGCAATCAACCACTGATTGAGGGGAGGCTTCTCAAAATACGGGTCTCCCAGGAAGGTCGGTGCGAGCCACTGACCGGAGGTGACCATTTCCCGGGCCATTTGGGCGTAGTACCCCTCGTCGCTACCAACCAGACTCTGGGAACCGTGATTGAACAGTAGCAGCGGCAGACTGACTGTAAGGAGGAGCAAGCTGTAAGCGATGTCTGTCTGGGTGGTGCGCCCGGCAACCGCCACGGTCAACCTCGAATACGTGCTGTGTTCGTCAGCTACATGATAGGAGCCCGGCGCGTAATTTTGATGACGCTTCCCACCAGATCTCAAAGGGACGGATAGTTGCATCCGCCCCCACATCAACATGACTCACACTATTTTTTCTTGAAGGTGCTCTTGAAGTCGGTGAGCGCTTTTTTGAGTAGATCAACAGCCTTATCGGTCAACTGCTTGGTGGACTCGATCTCATTGCCGTAGCCGGACACGCTCTGATTGAGATACAGCAGGAACTCTTGCTGGAAGCGAACAACGTCCAGCCGGTCAATGTCGTCTAGGTAGCCGTTGGTTGCCGCGTAGATGATGCCGACCTGCTCTGCCACTGAGAGAGGTGAGTATTGGGGCTGCTTGAGGATTTCACGCAGGCGTTGTCCGCGTGCGAGCTGGTTCTGGGTCGCTTTGTCGAGGTCTGATGCGAACTGTGAGAAGGCCTCAAGCTCACTGAACTGGGCTAGCTCGAGCCGCAGTTTACCGGCAACTTTTTTCATCGCCTTGGTTTGGGCAGCACCACCCACGCGAGAGACCGAGATACCGGCGTCGATTGCCGGACGCTGGCCCGAGTTGAACAGGCCCGAGTCGAGGAAGATCTGGCCGTCGGTAATCGAGATGACGTTGGTCGGAATGTAGGCTGAGACGTCACCGGCCTGGGTCTCGATGATGGGCAGGGCAGTCAGCGAGCCTTCACCGAGATCGGGACTCAATTTGGCCGCCCGCTCGAGGAGACGCGAGTGCAGGTAAAAGACGTCGCCCGGATAGGCTTCACGGCCCGGTGGACGGCGCAACAATAGCGACATCTGCCGATAGGCAACCGCCTGCTTGGAGAGATCATCGTATACGAGCAGGGCCGCGTTGACCGGTTTGTCGTAACCCGGTAGGTTGATGCCGTTGTACATGGCATATTCACCAAGTGTGCAACCGGTATAGGGAGCCAGGAACTGGAGTGCGGCAGGTTCGTTGGCGCTCGCGGAGACAATAATTGTGTACTCGAGGGCACCTCGACCACGCAGGGTATCGACAACCTGAGCCACGGAGGATGCTTTCTGGCCGATGGCGACGTAGACGCAGACGACACCCTTACCTTTCTGGTTGAGGATCGTGTCGATGGCAACGGTCGTCTTACCGGTCTGGCGATCACCGATGATCAGTTCGCGCTGACCCCGGCCGATGGGGATCATTGCATCGATAGCGGTGATGCCCGTTTGCAAAGGCTCATACACGGACTTGCGTTTGATGATGCCCGGTGCGGGGGATTCGAGCAGGCGGAACTCGGTCGTCTGAATGTCGCCCTTGCCGTCAATCGGGCGGGCGAGCGCATCGACGACCCGGCCAATCATGGCCTGACCGACGGGCACCTGGGCAATCCGGGTCGTGGCACGGACAGTCGAACCTTCCTGGATTTTGCGCCCGTCACCCATCAACACCGCGCCGACGTTGTCCTCCTCAAGGTTGAGGGCGATCCCGATCGTGCCGTCCTCAAACTCGAGTAGCTCGCCGGCCATACATTTTTCCAGACCGTAGATGCGGGCAATCCCGTCACCGACCTGAAGGACAGTCCCGACATTGGTGACTTGTAAAGCAGTGTCGTACTGCTCAATTTGTTGACGAATGATAGAGCTGATCTCATCCGGTCGAATACTACTGACCATGGCTGATCCTCGTAATAAATTTTAAGAAGCGGTCAACTGGAGGCCTAATTTGCGCAATTGGCCTCGCAGGCTCGCATCAATAATTTCATCTCCCAACTTGATGATCATACCGCCGAGGAGGTCGGGGTTGAGTTGGGTGCGCAACTCGACGCGCTGGGCGCGGGTCCGGCTCAGGATGCGCTGCTTGAGAGCTTCTACCTGCTCGGGGGTCAGCGGAAAAGCAGTTATGACCTCGGCCAGGGTAGTCTTTTGCAACTCGCGCAGGAGAATCTGGTATTTGCGGCAAATGCTGCGCAAATAGCCTCCCCTACGGCGGTCAATCAGCAGTTGCATGAAGCTGAGCAAGTAGGGATGGGTTCTGCCGCCAAAGATGGTTACCAGGAATTTCTTCTTGGCAGCCATGTCGATGAGCGGAGTACCCAAAAGCTTTTCGAGATTCGGATTATCGTCCAGGACCTTCAGGACTACCTCTGTTTCCTCGCCCAGCTTGTCGAGCAGGCCGGGCTGCGAGAGTCCCAGGTCTTTGAGTGCCTCAGCGTAACGTTGGACGATTTGTTCGTTGACCTTGCTTGACATGATGCTCTCCTAGTCCAGTAAACGGATGCTCTGGTCGAGCAGTTGACGCTGGGTGTCATCGGTCAACTCCTGAGGCAAACGCTGCTGGACCCGAGCAAGCGAATCCTGAACTACCTTCAGCCGCACCTGGGTCAGGATCCTCTGGCGCTCATTCTGGAGGTCTTTGTCAGCTCCCTCACTTACCTGGGCAATGTCGGTCTCTGCTTGGGCGAGTATCCGCGCTCGCACGCGCTCGGCATTCTGACGTGCCTCGGAGAGAATTTGCTGTGCTTGAGCCTGAGCCTGGGTAAGATTTTGCTTGGCCACGGCCAACTCTTGCTCGGCCTCGCGTGCGCGCTGCTCAACTTCCTGAATGCTCGTCTCGATTTCAGAACGTCGCTCGCCCAGGACGCGCTTGAGATAACCACGCAGGAAATAGAACAAGATCCCAACTACGATCAAAATATTGAAAAAGTTGGTCTCGAGGAAGTTTAGATTGAGGCCGAAACTCCGGCTCCCTTCCTCAGCGGCCTCAGCGGCCAGTAAAATAGGCACTCCCAGCATCTTCTAGAATCTCCCGTTGCGTGAATTGCCCAGCAACTTGGCCGAGATAGTCTGGCTCAGGTTCTCGACCTCACCCTCAAGGGATTTGAGCGCAACCTGTTTCTGGGCTTCGAGTTCGGCACGGGCCTTGTCTGTCCGCGCCGTCGCCTCACGCTGGGCCTCCGCAAGCCTTTGAGCGCGAATCTTCTGAGCCTCGGACTCAGCTGTCGCTACCACCTGCTGCGCCTCTAATCGAGTCGCCTGAAGGTCTCGCTCGTACTGGGTTGCAAGACGCTGAGCCTCCTCAAAGCGCTTCTGAGCACTCGAAGCGTTTGAGCGGATGTAATCGCTGCGCTCCTCGACCACCCGTTGGATCGGCTGGAAGAAGAAAAGGTTGAGCGCGAGCAGCAGAAGCAGAAACTGAAGAATCTGTACGAGTAGCGTTGCATCGAATGCAAACAAACCGCCAGGCTCTTCAGCACCTTCGACAGCAGCCTCTGCTGCCAGCAACAGCAACCCGGGCAGCCATCCATTAATCAGTAGGACGTCCACGCCAATTCCCTCGGTGCTCGATTTGGATTTATCTGAAGGGGTTGACGAACAGCAAGACCAAGGCCACGACCAGGCCATAGATGGTCAAGGTCTCCATGAAGGCGAGCGAAAGAATCAGGGTACCGCGAATCTTTCCTTCTGCCTCGGGCTGCCGGGCAATGCCCTCTGCGGCTGCACTGGCAGCATTTCCCTGGCCAATACCAGGACCGAATGTAGATAAACCGATTGCAAGACCGGCAGCGATTACTGATGCAGCAGCAACTAAAGGATCCATGTTGAAACTCCTAAGGTAGTCAATGGGTGAACTGGGCTAGCTATGCTCTTCGTGGTGATCTTCGCTTGCCTCGCCAATGTATGCTGACGCGAGCGTCGCAAAGATCAATGCCTGTACGGCACCTGTGAAGAGAAACAAGATCATCAACGGTACCGGCAAGAAAAGCGGAATTAGCAAAACTAGCACCGCAACTACCAGTTCCTCTGCCAATATATTCCCAAAAAGACGAAAACTGAGAGACAAGGGCCGACTCAGGTCCTCAATGATTTTGAGAGGCAAGAAAATCGGGTAGGGTTCTACATAGTGCTTGAAATAGCCCAGCCCCTTTTTCTCGATCCCGGCGTAAAAGTAGGAAGCACTAACAATCAATGCCAGCGCAACAGTGGTGTTGATATCGTTGGTTGGGGAGGCAAGTTCCCCTTCGGGCAAATGTATCAGCTTCAGCGGGAACTGTCCCAGCCAGTTTGCAACAAAAACAAACAGAAAAATAGTCCCAATCAGTGGAACCCAGGGACGAAAATTTTTCTCGCCGATCTGATTTTTGGCAATGCTAGCCAGAAAACTGTGTACATACTCCAGGAAACTTTGAAAGCCCGAGGGGACGCGCTGAAGCTTGCGTGTGCCCAGAAAGGTGGCCACGATCAGCAGACTGATTACAATCCAGGTAGTAATCATCGTCTCACCATGCAGCGTCACCGGGCCAATTTGCCAGTTGAGATGTTTGCCAACCTCAATTGCCGCTATAAGCGGTGGATTCGCTAGGGCTTGGGTCAAGTTCATCGATTTATCCTCGCAGTGCAAACCTGCTCACATCTATTCGAACAGGGTACGTAATGTATCGAGCAGAATGGCCGCTTTAAAGGTTAGAAATCCCAGGAAGGTGGGTATGAACTCAAGCGTTTCTAACTTTGCCGCAATCAGCATAACGGCGACGAAAACACCAAGACGCGCAAGCGAACTCGGATTTCCTTGCCCAGGACCTATTCGGTCAACACTACGAGCCAATAAACGAAAATACAGCAACCCCCCCGCCATGCCCAGCAAATAGCTGAGAGCTATGTTGATAGGGTAAGCGATGGCTACAGTAGTGAAAACAACTCCCGCGATAGCAAGTGTCGTGATGTACAGCCTGCGCTTTAATGCTGCGTATTCGGCTAATGAATCAGTCGAGGCTGATGCCGCAGAATCCTGTGGTTGCAGGTTGCTAAGCAAAGACGTATTCCCCTGGTGAATGGCCTGAGAACAAGCTTCTCGGCATCAATATACCATAGGAACGCAACAAACCTTAAGATTTAGAGAAGGCAGTACTAGTAATTTCTACTTACAGCCTGGTGCCTGTACTGCGCGCTGTTTTCGCGCGTCGATGCAAGAATCAGGAGAGGGAGAGGACCAGTTTTGAGCAGAGGGCGTACACCCAGAAAACCGCTCCACCTGCCATCAAAATCAGCATCCCGGCAAAGATCTTGAAGCCCTCGCCATCGCGATGCCCGTGTTCGACGAGCTGAAGCGACCAACACAGTAGTACACAGAAAATGAGAACGGCGGTTAACATAATTTCATATATAGCAGACTGTAAGGCACTTGTCACAATCATGAGTACGGATTAATGGACTTCAGGCGAGAGACGATGGAACGGGCAGTGCGAGCGGTACAGTTGAGCCCCCTCACGCTGGAGGCTCTCGAAAAGATGGGCGAGCAGAGTGTGTCGTTGAGCAGCCTGGGCGGTGTCTCCGCTCAGCAGGCGAAGCTCACCCACCAGACGCTCTCAGAATTGGCGGTTGAGAGCGAACTGATGTGGTTGTTCCGGGTTGGAGTCGTGCGCCGCGAGGTTGATGGACAGGGGATCACCGATTGTTTTCGGCTTACTCCCCTGGGTCACCAGGTACTCACCAGCTTGCGCCAGGCTCCGGTGCCTGCGTTGTCGCTGCTCGATCAGGTACACAACACCCTGGCCCGCTGGCTGCCGTGAGCGTCGTATACCGGTGCGTAGCCGACCACCAAGACTATGTACGCATGTAGCCACGTGTGCATTAGACTACTCTACAGGTAGCGGCGAAAGGAATTTTATTGATGGACACCACCTTGCAAACTTTGCTTGCCCAGGCTCACAGTTCCGAACTGCGCTCCATCCACACAGAGGCCGCGGCCCTCGGTGTCGCCTACGTTGTCAAAGCGACAGTCACCCTGGGTAGTCAAGAATTCAGCGCGCATGCGGTGGTCGATAATCCGCTTCAGATTGTTCAAGCAGAAACGCAGGCCATTGTCCGTGCGCTCGGGCTTGCAGGGCTCGACGCTCCTATCGCTGCTCCTCCCGCTTTCAATAGCGGCCCCCTCTATCTTGAGACTCAGCCGACAGAATTGCCCGCACCGGAGCCGACCTCGCCTGCTGTCTTGATCGATCGCGAACGTCTGATGGAGGAGAGTATGGACTTGATGAGATCCATACAGATGGACCCCAAGGTAGGCCGCAGTTATCTTGTGCAAAATTACAGCAAGCGCAGTCGCAACGAACTCACCGACGAAGAGCTGCAAAGCTTCATCAGCTACCTCAGAACCCAGAGCTATTCCATCCCGACTTCCAAGCTACCTTTCTAGCCCCACCAGCACCTAAACAAAAAGACCGGGCCAGTAAGCCCGGTCTTTTTGTTTAGCTCACTCTCGCGTTAGAACTCGAAAGTTGCCCGCAGGTTGCCGATCGTGATGCCGTTCTGGTTAATGTTGTTGGCACCGAGTACAAAGAGAACCTCCGGGGTAACTGTGAGACGGTCAGTGACCCGGAAACGGTAGGACACGGCGATGTTGCTCTCGGTTGCACTACGGCGGGGGTATACAACTCCCAGGTTGGTACTGGAAATGTTGGGGTTGAAGACTTCATTCTGAACCCTGACATTATTGCCTTCCGCATCCTGCTCGACCCTGGTACTGACGACGCCGTTGTTGGTGATGTTGATGGGTTGCAAGTAGGCGGCTTCAAGCAGGTTACCCTTGCCCAGGAAATCCGGTAGGGCAAGACCCGCCATCCAGGTATTGGCATCAAGTGAGCCACCGACCGGTGTCCCACCTGAGTAACCGTAGAGCGAGGCCGTGTCAAAGGAGTATCGCCCGAAGATGGCAAAGGCTGGAAAGATGTCCCAGTCAAGGCGCCCGTGGAAGATCGAGTGAGAAATGTTGCTCACGAGATCCGGGTTGTACGCCAGACGTCCGTCGCCTCCAGTCACATCTGAGCCGGCGTTGCCGAAGATAAAGTTGGTGTCCGAGCCACTCACGTTCACGTAGCTGTACCCGAGGCCAATGTCGATAGACGGGGACGGCTTGATACCCAGTTCACCGGCCACCTGGGTGCTGCCACCGACGATACCGCCGCTACCGAAGCCGACTGCCTGTCCCCCGTCCTCGGCCAAGTAGATGGCCCGCAAGGAAAAAGCGTTTGAGAAGCGCAGGTCTATGTGGCCGCCGGGCCGGTTGCCGGTCTGGATGCCGACATACAGAGGGTCACGGCGGAAGTTACGGAAGGAGATGTTCTGTCCTTCGTTCTGGGTGTACTTGTTGCG
>JACMIX010000462.1 GCA_014380935.1 Gloeobacterales cyanobacterium ES-bin-141
ACGCATATGAAAGCTCAGGAAATGAGTGTGACTGAACCACGAAGCAACTGGTATTGACGGGCACACTCGGGACACCTACCCTGTTCCCCCTCAAACACCAGAGGTACTCCGCACCGACAGGCCCAGCCCCGCTGCCGGGCGGGATTGCCTACTACGATCGCCTGGTCGGGGACATCTCGGGTCACCACCGCCCCAGCACCGATCAGGGCGTGACAACCGATGACCGTCCCACAGACGATCGTCGCGTTGGCACCGATGCTGGCACCCTGCTTGACAAGCGTTGGTAGGTAGTCCGCGTTGCTGTTGCGCACGAAAGCGGAGCGGGGAGTTTTGACGTTGGTGAACACTACCGAAGGTCCACAGAAGACGTCGTCTTCGAGGGTAACCCCGGCATACACCGAGACATTGTTCTGGATTTTGACGTTGTTGCCGATGCACACGCCACCGGCGACAAACACGTTCTGACCAATTTTGCACCGGTCGCCGACTCTCGCCCCGCTACTGATGTGGCTGAAGTGCCAGATCTGAGTCCCTGCACCAACGTCACAGGGTTCATCGACATAACTGGAGGGATGGACGAAATAGGTACCACTCGGCTCGGGCACGACTTTGACTTTGTTGGAGAGCATATTTGTGCAACTCACCTAGAGAACTGCGCCGGCCACCTTGCCGGCTCTAAGGGTAGGGAGGCTAGTCATGACTGGAATGCCACCACTTTCGAGCGACTGCTGAGCTGCCTCCAGAACACTGAGAACCTCCAGGCCGTTGATACCGTCGCTAATGGGACGCTTCCCTTCCCGGATACACTCGAGAAAATGCAGGCACTCGTTGCGCAATGGCTCACTCATCTGAATGGCCGGGATGGTGATGTCTCCCTGGCGCAGGGTGAGGGCTTCCCCGTAGGAGTTGTAAGACTCGGCGATATCGACGCCCTTGTCGTAGAGACGCAGTTTCTCTACCGGTTCCACATCGTCGAAGACCGCCATCTGCCGACTACCGACGATGGTAAACTGCCGCATCTTGCCGGGATCAAGCCAGCTTGCGTGACCGTGGCCCAGTTCGCCCTGGGCAAACTTGAGCGTAAAGAACACCACGTCCTGAACGGTCTGACTGATAAAAGCTTGACCCGTGGCAGAGACGCTCTCCGGGTATTGCTCAAGCAAGTGAAGCATGACCGAGATGTCGTGGGGAGCCAGGCTCCACAGGGAATTCTCGTCTTTTTTGACCTGGCCGAGGTTGACGCGTTTGGAGTAGATATAGCGAATTTTGCCGAGCGTACCCTGCTCGATGTACTGTTTGAGGCGAATGACCACCGGGTGATAGAGCAGGATGTGACCGACCATCAGTACGAGGCCTTTGCTCTGGGCAAGCTCGATGAGCTTTTGTGCCTCGGTCAGGTCAAGGGTCATGGGTTTCTCGACCAGTACGTGCAGACCGCGCTCCAGCGCGGCGCGGGCAATAGCGTAGTGGGTCGCGGCGGTTGTTGCCACGACAACTCCCTGTAGCCCGGGTAAGTCCAACGCCTGGATATAGTCTTCTGTAGTAAAGACCTCCGGGAATTGTTTATGGACCTTGTGCAAGTTGCGGGCGGCAAGATCCGCGACCGCGACCAGTTTGCACTCGGCCAGTTGTCCAAAGGTCCGTACGTGATTGAAGCCCCAGTTGCCCGCTCCAATGACAGCGATTTGAATGGGTTGCATGGTATTTCCTTGATTTATATAACAGGCACAACCTGTGCCGATCTAGCCCCTTGCAGCCCCGGACGCAGCTGGGCATAGACGGATGCAGCAAGCTGAATGACTGCCTCACAGTTGACCAGGGCCGGGTAGATTTGCGCCGTACTCGTTTGAATGAGCCCGGGCAGCGGCGTCACGACCGGTCGGACACTTCGCCCTGCTCCAAGTTCATGCACAGGTTCGACAGTACGTGCGCGCACGACTCGACTTGCACAAATGTGCTCCCGTTCAAAAGCCGGGAACATCCGCTGGAGGTGGTGGAGAAACTCAGTCTCGATCTCGACGTCCGTCTTCTCGAAGTAAGGGCTGTCCGGGAGCACATACTTGGGTACGTAGACTAGCGAGTGGCCTTCCAGGTTCTCGGGTCCAATGACTCGTGTCGTCTCCACGACCGTCGTAAAAGGGATGGATCGGTCAGTAATATTGATGGTGTAGTAGGGGCTGAGGCTCCGGTTGAGTTTGAGCATCAAGCAGACGATCCCCAGATACTTCTGCTCCTCGAGCCTTACTCCCTCGGGCAGCAGAGGCTGAAGGTATGAAGGAAGGAGAGTCGAGACGACCTTTTGGCAGTCCACCCGTCCCCGGTCGGTGCGCAGACCCACAACCTGGCCCTGTGCATATTCAAGACCTCGAATAGTCACACCTGTATGTACTTCACCTCCACCCGCCCGGATTGCCCCGGTAAGTGCATCTGCGAGGACCTGGTAACCACCCAACAGGCACCCCATGCTCTCGCGCTGGGCAGCCGCGTCCCGGGTCGAGGACATCCGCCGCGTCCGTGCCCACAGATAAGTCGCAGGCAGTTTGCCTGGTCGGTCGTCAAATTTTGAGCGCAGCAACGGCAGCCACATCTTCTGATACAGACTTCGTCCGCACAGCCTCACCAGCCACTGCTCAAGCGGAATATCGTCCAGGTGCGACCAATCTTTGACCTGCTGGCAATAGAGCACAAAGAAGGCAAGACGAGCTCTTTCGATAAGGGTGAGTGGCTCGAAGCGCAAAAACTCCACCAGTGAGCTGAGCGAATACATGCGGCCCTGTTCGAAGTAACCGACTCGGGTATTCTGAAAATGCAACCGCTCCCCAACCCCGACCTCCCGGGCCAGCTCGATGACATGGTGGTCCGTGGGCAGAATGACATGGTAGAAGCGGTCCACCTGTAGGCCATCAAAATCCATGGCCCCGGCGAGGCCACCGGGAGTGCGGTCGCGCTCGAAGACCTGGACAGGTATGCCCGAACGCATAAGCCAGTAGCCCAGGGTCAGACCCAGAATTCCTCCCCCGATGATCCCGACCGGTTGGGTCGTATTCGGCAGATTGCTCACGATTCAGTTTCTCAGCGTAGTTGGAATGGTAGGCAGCTCAACGCTTACGGTGCTGGACTGGTAGTCGCCCCGGCAGTAGTACCAGATCACCCGTCCGTAGCCGCTAATTGTCCGCCAGATTTTCATCTTGCTCGTTCCCAGACGCAGGTTGCCGTCGAGGATCATCGGCACTTCTGCAAATCGAGCCCCCAGTAGATGAAGCTTCATCAGCAGCTCGACCATGCACACGAATCCCGGTTCACAGATCAACCGATCCCCGTAAGCGTGCAGCGCAGACATGAGTAATGTTGGGCGGTAGACGCGGAAAAATGAACTGTAGGTGTGGATGTGCCGAGTGCCGAGGACACCTGCAAGCAGCTGGTTTGCGCCCCAACTCAGAACCTTGCGCTGCCAGGAGGTACCAATAATCCCGCCTCCCGGACTGTACACCGAGGCCAGAACGACCTCGTAGCGTTGCTGACTCAAGCTGAGCATCGCAGGCAGGATGGACAGGTCGCTGGTGTTGTCTGCTTCAAGGCTGACGATAAGGTCGTCCTCAGTACATAGTTTGAGTGCTGCTCGAAAACCATTTCTAAAGGCGGCGCCGGGACCCTGATTGTGTGCATGCTCGAGCACCGAAACTGCCTGACCCCCATACGCACGAGCGACACTCGCAGTCCCGTCACTGCTGCCGTCGTCAACCAGAATGACCTGATAGTCGAGATTCAGCCTCTGGGTCGTCTGTTGGAGGTTGTGCAGGAGCGCTGGAATGTTCTCCGCTTCATTGAAGGCAGGGATCACAAAATAGACTTTCAAGGTGCCGCCTCAGAAAGTAGTTAGGAGTGAACCCTGGCCCTGACGCACCTGGCGCTGCCAGGCGATCGTGCGCTCGAGTCCAATTTCAAGCGATGTACGGGGATCAAAGCCCAGCAGACGCCGCGCCTTGGTGTTGTCCGGGACCCGGCGACGCACGTCCTCGTAACGCCTTCCCGCGATCTGGTCGTACGGAATGATCTGCAACTCCGGCTCGCCTGTCTTGCCCATCAACCCGTGCAGCAGCCGGGCCAGTCCGAGGATGCTAATCTCGCGATCATCACCGATGTTGAACAGTTCTCCGTTTGCCTCGTCACGCTCTACTACCGCGACGAACCCCGAGACAGTGTCCTCTACGTAGGTAAAGCTACGTGTCTGGAGTCCGTCACCGTGAATGGTGATCGGTTCATCCTTGAGGAGCAAATCGATGAAGACTGACTGCGGACCTCCCCACCAGCTCAGGTGATGGCGCGGCCCGTAGGAGCCGAAAATACGGATGACCGTGCAGGCAAGGCCGTACTTCTCCTGGTAGCCCCAGCACAGGTGTTCGTCAAACATCTTCGATGTAGCGTAGCTCCAGCGACCAACGGCGCTTGGCCCAATCACGCTGTCATCCTCTTCATCAAAAGGAATATTGGCGTTCTTGCCGTAAACGTCAGACGTCGAGGCGAGTACGAACTTCGCTCCCGCAAGTCGCGCTACTTCTAACGCGTGCTCGGTACCACGGGTATTGAGTTGCAGGGTGTCGAGCCGGTGACCGTAGCGCGGAATTTTGAAGGCAGCCATGTGTACGACCACTTGCACGTCCCCGGCTATCTGCTTGAGAGCGTCTAAGTCAAGGATGTCAAGCTGGTGAAAACGGAAGCCCGGATGCTCAAAGTGATGGGCGATGTTGGCGGTGCTGCCCATCGAGAGATTGTCCACTCCCGTGACCCGATGCCCCCGCAGGAGCAAAGCATCAGCCAGGTGGGAGCCCAGAAACCCGGCTACTCCCGTAATCAAGACGTGTTTACTCATCATTAACTCCTTGAGACTGCCAGAGATTGAGATGCCACCTGTAAAGCTCCGATGACAGTTCGTTGCTGCTCAGGACTCAGTTCCGGAAACATTGGCAGTGAGAGCACTTCATTGGCCATTTGCTCGGCTACCGGAAAATCGCCCATACTGTGCGCAAGCGAGTGGTGTACCGGCTGCAGGTGGAGAGGCACCGGGTAATAGACCATCGAAGCGACGTCCGCCTCCTTGAGGGCAGCCTGTACCCGGTCTCGATCCCGGACCCGAATGGTGTATTGGTGATAAACACAGCCCGTTTCAGCAGCCTCATGGGGACGGACTACTCCCGGTACCCGGTCGAGTAAGCGGTTGTAGTAGTCGGCGCATGTCCGCCGGGCTGCGTTCCACGCGTCGAGGTGAGGGAGCTTGACGAGCAGAATGGCAGCCTGTAGTTCATCAAGACGGCTGTTGACGCCCAGCTCTGTGTGGTGATATTTACGCTTACCACCATGACGGCGCAGCATTTCGATTCGTCCTGCGATCTCAGCGTCGCTAGTGACTGCCATGCCACCGTCCCCAAAGCACCCGAGATTCTTACTGGGGAAGAAACTGAAACAGCCAACATCCCCGAAGGTACCTACCCGTTTGCCCCGGTAGGTGGCCCCGATCGCCTGGGCACAGTCTTCAATAACCCTCAAGCTGTGGTGACGGGCAATCTCCATCAGCGGCTCCATGTCGCAGGGCTGGCCATACAGATGGACCGGCAGCAGGGCACGGGTACGGGCGGTAATTTTATTCTCGACCTGGGTGACATCAAGGTTAAAAGTCAACGGATTAATGTCGACAAAAACCGGAGTCGCGCCGACGGCACCGATCGCCTCGGTGGTGGCGATAAATGTAAAGGGAGTGGTGATCACCTCATCACCAGGTCCGATACCAAGCGCGCGCAATGCCAGGTATAGAGCGTCAGTGCCCGAGTTGAGGCCGATAGCGTGGGTAGTGCCGCAGTAGCTGGCAATTTGCGCTTCTAGTTCTCTAACCCGGGGACCAAGAATGTAATGTCCTGATGCCATCGCCTCCTGCACGGCCTCCTGGAGAGGTCCCGCAAGAGCCTGGTACTGTGCTTTGAGATCGAGAATTGGGATCATTGTTAAGGCTCCTTGGTCAAAGAAACGTGTGAGGCAACCTTCGCGTTTAGCTCCTCAGAGAAGGGAACCGGGTCCGGCTCCAATGTGGAGGCCACCATGCATACCCCGAGCAAAATGACTACACAACCGGCGAGTTGGAAAGGCTGCAGCTTCTCCTGAAGGAATAGGGCTGAGATGCCAAGCACAGTCAAAAAGCCCAAACCGCTCATGATCGGGTAGGCGGTGCTGAGATTCATGCGCGAGAGTGTATAGCTGTACCCGGCCAGGGCAAGCACGTAGAAAGTCACCCCGGCGATGACCCCCGGGTTGAGAAATATACTCGTGAGTACCCTCAGAGGCTGGGTTAAATCCAGGGCACCAGTCTGATTCATACCGATCTTGATCAGGACGTTGCCGAGCGCGTTGAGGAACACTGCCAGCAAGAGAATTGTGGTGGCTGCAGACATGAATGACTCGCTTAGAGGTGGAATACGTGAGAGTCGTCCCGGTAGGTTGCAAGAGCATTGCGCGTGTCCACTAGTAGCCGGCAATGCCGGGCAATTGCATGCCATTCAAAGGCACGGTGGTCTGTGACAATAACTGCGCAGTCAGCTGCTGCCAGGGTCTGCTCGTCGAGGGTCTGGCTTTGCAGGATATAACTCTTGCCGTCGGCCAGAAGGGGCAGCACCGGTACATGGGGATCGCTGTAGCGCACCCTGGCCCCGCGCCGGTGCAACTTTTGCATCAGCTTGAGCGCGGGCGACTCCCGGTAATCGTCGATGTCCGGCTTATAGGCGACACCCAGTATCAACACGTCTGCTCCGTTGACGCACTTGTGCTGGCTATTGAGGGCTTCAACCACCAGATCCACCACGTAATCGGGCATGCGGGTGTTGACCTCCTCGGCCAGTTCGATGAAGCGCGGCTCATACCCGTGCAATCGCGCCTTCCAGGACAGATAGTAGGGATCAAGTGGGATGCAATGGCCGCCAATGCCCGGTCCCGGGTAGAACTTCATGAAGCCGAAAGGCTTGGTGCCCGCCGCCTCCACCACTTCCCACACATCGATGTTGAGGATGCGGCACAGCTGGGCCATCTCGTTGACCAGGGCAATATTGACGCTCCGGAAGGTGTTCTCCAGTAGCTTGGCGGTCTCGGCAGCTCTCGCGGAGGAAACCGGGTGTACTCTCGTCACAACGGTGCTGTAAAGCTCGACCGCGAGAGCAGTACTTTCCTGACTGACCCCCCCTACTAACTTGGGAATATTCTCGGTCCGATAGGTGGGATTGCCCGGATCCACCCGTTCAGGCGAGAAAGCGAGGAAAAAGTCGCGGTCGAGGCGCAGGCCAGTCTCCTCGAACATCGGCAGCAGCACCTCGTCGGTGGTGCCCGGGTAGGTGGTGCTCTCGAGCACAATCAGCTGGCCCGGACACAGGCTTGCCTGAATGTGTTCGGCCGCCGAGACGATATAGGAGATGTCAGGTTTTTTGGATTTATCGAGGGGTGTGGGTACGCAGATGATGACGACATCCGCCGAGGCAAGTCGGGTGAAGTCGCCGCTTGCAAGCAGGTGCCGGTCCTCGACGAGTTGCCGGATCTCACGCGAGTCGACATCCTGGATGTAGGAGGTGCCGCTGTTGAGCCGGGCCACCTTTGCCTCGTCGATATCGAGGCCGGTAACCGGAAAACCGGATTTGGCAAACTGAGCTGCCAGGGGTAGTCCGACGTAGCCCAGACCAAGAACAAAGACCTGGGCTGTGCGGTTGTGGATTTTATTGAGCAGCGCAACTTGAACGTCCGAGTGAAGAGTAGACGAGTGCATGTTCCTGACTCCTGGAAGGAATGGGGGGATCGCTTACAGAGCGAACGAAATCTTGCCGACTGTAAAGGGCTTGAGCTTTTTTATGCTTCCGGTGCTGACATCGGTGCTGAACACGGAGCTGTTTTCTTCGTATACAGGATTGCTGAGTACGTGGAGTTCACCGGCTGCGGAGCAGGTCATGCTAAACACGTCATTTCTCAAAGTGCGGTCTTCGAAGCGCAGTGACTTGAGAACGACGAGTTGGCGTTTTTGCAGATCGATGCGCACCAAACGAGTATGACCATCACGCTGCATCGAGGTGGCATAGATGGTCCCGTTCGGGTGCTGGGTGAGATTGCTAAATCGCCAATCTGGTGGTAGGGGAAACTGGACGAGGATGCTGGCCTTGCCGTTCTTGTCGAACTTTGCCAGGGAAAATGGTGGACTACCGCCATTGCGACTGAGCAGGCCGAGGAGTGAGCCATCAGTAGCGACTATCAGGCTCTCGAGCGTGTCCTTGGCACCCAGACCCGAGATTTTCAGGGTTTTGGCTGAAGTAGACAGCAAGTAGAGGTTGTTGGCGTTGGACTTTTTGTCTTGTTTATAGGTGCTGGACAGTGTGAAGGAGCTGGAGTTGGCAGCTGAAAGACCAGTCAAACGCTCTTTGGACTTCAATTTCAGTGTGCTCGTAAGTGCGCTTAAATCCTGAACCAGACCACTCGTCAGATCCATGGATTTCAGCACCAGGGCATCGGAGACAATATCTGCCCCGTAGACAATCGTGCTTGTTTGGGCTGAAGCCTTGCTGCCAAGATGGCCAAGCGAGGTCGTTACCGCTGTACTCGCAAGCACTAGCTTGCCAAATTGGCGGCGTTTGATTTTGTTATCCATCATCGGCTCTCCACAAAGTATTTAAGGGATGATCAAAGTGGGTGACGGGGTGAGTGGTCTAGCACCCATGTCCGCCAGTACGTTCACGGCCATCTGCTGCGCACGAGCATCGACACGCGGGTTGCCGACGCCGCTGCTATCCAGGCCCCACATCCACTGCATCGAGCCGGTTGCGAAAACCTTCGCACCACTGGACGCGGTGTAGCGAACGGCGTGAGCAATTGTCGGCGATGCCCCGGAGATATAAGGCGCGATGTTGTCCGGGTTCGGGTCACATGGCGATTCGGCCAGCTTGACTAGTCCACTTGGACTGAAGCCGTTGTTGATGATTGCATCCCATTCAAAGCCAACCAGGCGGGGCAATTTGTCTCCGTTTTGCAAGCCCGTGTTGGCGTAGTAAGGGTCGGTACTGTTGGTGACAACAAAGTCGTACCCACCGTAGACAATGTCCTCGTCCGCGACGTACATCACGCCAAACAGGGCGTTCTCGGGCCGGTTGTTCTCTGGACCTCGGAAAAGGTACGTGGGAGCAACCGGGTCCTCGGCGAGCGGATCTTTGTAGCAAACCATGACCCGGTTGGGTTCGCCAGTACTGGAGTCCTCGAAGCGTACTCGCCAGTAAGCGCTGTTCGACGAGAAGAAGCCCAGGTTAATCCCCGCATCGCGGGCCTGCTCAACCCCGTCACGCATCTCCATCGACCAGTACTCGTCATGGCCGACCGAGAGGAACACCTTGTGCTGCAACAGCCTGGTCGGGTCGGAATGCACATCCATGTTGGTGATATAGGAAATGTCGTATCCCTGTGACTCCATCCAGCGGATCATGTTGTATTCCCAGCGCAGAGGGTTGTTGAACTCGCCGCCCTGATTGACAGCCTGTGAGAACGGTCGGTCAAAGGAGACCTTGTGAGCTGCCTGACCGTTCAGGCTGTTGAACCCGTACAGACTGTGACCGTTGCTGACGCCATTCAAGTAATTGCTGTACGCGAGGTGGTTCGTGAAACTGGACTGGAACAGCACCTCAGAAGTACTGGCATCGTCACGCACGACGAACCAGACAGGCGACTGTCTCTCGGTTGCAAGCTCGGTGAGCTTAGCAATGTAGAATCCGGTAGTCCACCCGGAGCCGATTGCAAGCGTGTGAGAAGTTTCCCAGTCACACTCAATCAGACGGGTGGCAGGATCTGTGACCGTACAGTCGGGTTGCGTGATTCCGTTGAATGGACCGAGGCTTTCGATCAGTCGGCCTCCTGTACCCCCGTAAGAACCCAGGCGATAGACGTTGATAGTGAACTGTCCGGGCTGTGCCATCGAGACTTTAATTGGTAGTGATCCACCCCGATTGACACTCGTCGCCCCCGCGTAACCGACAATCTCGGTCCCAGCCTGGTTGGTAATTTTCCAGGCCTCGGTACCGGGCTTACTATTCTCGGTCGTGATGGCGTTGGATGGCGCTACGACCAACTGAGCAGTAACAGTCGTGAAGCTCGTAGCCGCCGCTGCAACCGTGCCCGTCCCCTCGACAGCAGGTGTGAAGGTGACAGTTGCTCTGCCGGCGTTGGCTGTAACGGTCGCACTTGGACTGAACGACCCGCTCAGGCTCGATGAGAAGGTGACCGTCGGTGTGGCCGAAATATCGACGTTGCCGAACTCATCCTCGACAGTTGCGTTGTAGGTGACAGGGGTGTTTATCGCTACGGTAGTTGAAATCGGTGATAGTCGCAGTTCACCGGTCTCAGGAGGAGGACTGCCGTCACCGACAAAAAGGATGTCCCGAAAATAGTTGCTCTTGTTGTAGGAACTGGTTGGGAAAGAACCGGGGCTACCGTAAACCCCGTTGTTGTTGTCCGCGACCGAGCGCAGATCTCCATTGATGATCTGGTTTGCCAACCCATTCTCCGTGCTCGGAAAACGGCTGTTGATATTGACGGAGACCACGTAAGTGGTGTTAGCCAGAATGGACAGCGCTGTGGATAAAGCCTCCTGTTGCCAGCCTGAGCCCACCTCGCCCGTGAAGGTGACGCTTGCCAGGAGACTTCCGGTTGCCGACCAGATCCGGCCCGTATGGGTGCCAGTCTCCCCACTTGATCTGTAATGGCGGATAGCAGTGATCTGGCCTGCCCTGGTAGTGCGGAACTTCATGCCTAACTCGTAGGAAGCTCCACCGTCGCTAACATTCGGGTTACTGGGCGACTGAGAGGTAAATAAAGTGATTCCTTCGCCGACCGCCGGGTTGCTGGAAGCTGTGAAGTTGACGGTGCCTACACCTACCGCCGACGCACTGACACCATTCACACCGGCAGTCGCACCCAATGTCAGTACCGTACTGGTCTGGCCATTGGCATCGGTTGTGGCACTCGTGTTTGAAATCGAGCCGTCCCCGGCAGTGATAGCAAAGCTAATCGTCACTCCTGCCTGGGGGTTGTCCGAACTATCAGTCAGGCGAACAACCAGGGGTTCGCTCAAGGCCGTTCCCACGGTGCCGTTCTGGTTGTCTCCGCTTACTTTGCTAAGTGTGGAGGTTCCACTGTCGGCTGCGAAGTCGACGTCCCGAAAATAGTTGCTGTTACTGTAAGAGCTGGTCGGCAACGTACCCAGACTGCCGAAGACTCCGTTATTATTGTCAGCAACCGAACGCAGGTTTCCGTTAGTGATCTGGCTTGCCAAACCGCTGTGGGTAATCGGAAAGTAGCCATTCGCGTTGACGGAAACAACATAAGTTGTGTTGGCCTGGACAGGCAAAGGCAGATCTAGGGCCTGCTGCTGCCAACCCGAACCTGTCTCGCCTGTGAAGGTAACGCTTGCCAGGAGACTTCCGCTTGCCGACCAGATCCGGCCAATGTGAGTACCTCCGTCGCTACTAGCCTTCCAGTAGCGAATGGCACTGATCTGGCCGGAACGGGTCGCCTGGAACTTCAGGCCCAGTTCATAAAGGATGCCACCATCACTCGCATCTGGATAGGTGGGCGACTGGGTTGTCAGTAAAGTACTCATCGGATTCTTGCCTCGGGAGGTTAATGGTACGCGCTATTCTCGATGTGTGAGAGGCGTCAGTCGAAGGGCCGGACCCACGAAAGCCTGGCCGTAAGTTCTAGGACTTGGGACGATAGATACGGATGGCACCCTCACCCTTGGGAAATAAATGTACTAACTCATGTTGATTGGTGATCCAGTCGTGGACAAGCGGGTTGTACTCGGAATATGTCCGGTATCCCCACTCGGGAAAGGATCGATCTATGTAGACAATACGTTCAGGAGGGTCAATGCGCAGGCGCTCCAAAAATTCCCGCTCGGCTTCGGGGGTTGGAAGGACGCCGGGAATAAAACCCGTTTCACGGCTGGGTGCGCGTGTTGATGTCAGGAAATTGAGAACGGACCCTTCCGGGAGCACCAGTACCGAGGTAGCCCCGGAAGCCTGAATGGCGTCGATGGTTTGGTTAAAAGCACGCGCGAGCGCTTCGTCCGCGGTGTAGAGTGTCCCCTGTCCGGAACCCACGGCGTAAAAGTGCTGTCCGAAGCCAGCCAGGCGTATACCACCGGCAAGAAGCAGGCAAACCAGCAGATGCTTCCAGACTGCTCTCTCGCGTGTCGAGCGGTACAGCAGCGCGAAAAATAACATGATCGCCGGGGTGGCGTAAAGACCATAGAAATCGATGCGGAACAGCCAGCGGGCGTTGAGCAGCAACGCAAACACCAGCAATATCCATAAAAGAGGTGCCTGCGAATCCCGGGTCGGATTCGGCCGCACCAGGACGAACCATCCCGTGAGCACCGGCAGCAGCCAGTTCAGGTGACCCAGGGGATGAACGCTAAAAAAGTTTAAGGTCCCGTTCTTGAACCCGGCTGCGTACTCAAGTCCGGAAGCTCCCGTCTGGAGCAGACTCAAACTCCCCCAGGCAAGCACGACGGCCCCAAGCACATCGACCAGTTCTATGGACCATGCCGACCTGCTTATCCACACAGGTCTTGGAAGCCGACGGGTAACCGCTACTGCACCCACGATAACCAGAGACGAAGGAACAAAAACCTTGAGCGCCCTCCACCAGTGCGCGAGGGTACTGCGGGGAGAAACCTCGAAAAAGGCACTGCGCTTTAAGTATTCGAACTTAGAGGCCGGAAACAAAGATGCGTACAGCGTCTCCCAGGTGATTTGCTGAGCAAGCAAAGCGAGGGGCAGCAATGCACAGCTACCAGCTACAGCGATTAATAGCACCCCGCGGCTTACTTGAACCCTGAGACTGTGAGGTGGACAGAGGCCCACACCAACCAGCACGCAACCCACCGCGGCCAACCCGTATTCTTGTTTGGCGAGCCCCGCCAGACTGCAAGCGACTGCCGCGAGCACCAGCCATCCCACGGACTGCTTGAGGGTATAGCGCTCAACAGCCAGGATTGCCAGCAGACAGAATACCGTTGCGTACACGCTCCCGTAGCTGTATGGCAGCACAAAGTTGAACAATCCCGGATTGAAAGCACAGTAGATCTGCACACACACAGCACACAAGGCTGCCCAGCGCTTATCGGTCAGGCGGGTCATCACCTGATAGACCAGTAGGGTCACCGCCAGAGCCAGGACTATCCCCACGG
>JACMIX010000463.1 GCA_014380935.1 Gloeobacterales cyanobacterium ES-bin-141
GCGAATGTGTGCCAACTCGTGCAGTCCAATCTGGTCCAGTTCTGCTTCGCTCAGCTGAGTGACAAGCATTTCCGGAATCAAGATGACCGGGTTCACCAGGCCTAACACCATGGGTAGAGAGATTTCCCGAGAACTACACAGTGTGACCCGTCGCACCTTTGCGTACGCCTGTGACCACCGCTCTAACTGCTGCTGAAAGCTGCTCCCGAGCGGGGTGCTCCTGCACTTGAGGCTTTGTAGGTGAACATAGCTCCAGACCACGCGTCCCGTAAGACCCGTCGCCACCACCAGCCAGAAACCAAAAACGAACAACGGCCACGACCCGGCTGCAAGCCGGACCGGGAACGTCAGGGTTTGGGCGGCGACAGGCCCTGCTGGGTCAGTGATCTCGCGTGTAGGTTCGTTTTGCCGCAGGATACTGCTCCGGGCCTCGTCGGTGACGACTACCTGGGGTTGATGCACCGTCCTGGCAGTGACCGGGGTACTCCGGACGATGGTGGGACTTGAAGGCGTGAGGCGCGTAAGCAGTGGCAGAGCAATCACGGCCAGTAGAGCGGCAAGCCAGACCAGATACCGCGTCGTTGCATTGGTTCGCTTGACCACCCGCGTCAGACACCAGACGAGTGCTGCGAGTGCCAGACCCTGCCAGAGGGTGTTGAGGAAAGTCTCAACCATGGTGTGCGCAATTGGACCAAAGTTCAGCCAGGTCTCCATGGGGTGCTACTCGCTCTTCTCGATCATTTCCTTCAGCCGCTTGAGTTCTTCCGCGTCAATATCCTCGTTCTCGAGAATGTTGAGTACCAGCAACTCGGGAGAATCGTTGAAAAAGCGGCTCATCATGTACTTGATTGCACTGCGGCGGGCTTCACTCCGGTTCACCAGCGGATGGTACACGAAGGCTCTACCCTCCTCGGTGTGGCGGACGTAGCCCTTTTGCTCAAGAATACGCAGGGTGGTCAGGACCGTGCTGTAGGCGAGGGACAAACGCTTTGGCAAACCATCGACCACGTCGCTGACCGTGGCTGAACCCTTTTCCCAGAGGACCTCCATCAGTCGCAGTTCGGCCTCGGTCAGGGTCGGCGATTTCTTCCTTGCCACAGTCGTCCATCTCCATTGCTACTAAAAAATTAAAATCCGCCTAAGACAAGTTACCTGAGCCCGACCTCATCTGTCAACTAAAAAATTAGTAGAGGACTGCAAGCGAGAGCTGGCAGGGTACACAGTTCTTGGGGCTCGGCCCTCGGGAGCAGGCGCGGCTCAAAACTGCCGCAAGAAGCGCCTGTCGTTGCTATAGAGAAGACGGATGTCATCGATGCCGTAAAGCAGCATGGTGACTCGCTCGATGCCGAGCCCGGCAGCAAACCCCTGAACCTTTTCGGGGTTATAGCCGACGAATTCGAATACGTTCGGGTCCACCATCCCCGACCCGAGGATCTCAAGCCAGCCTGTATATGAGCAGACGCGGCAGCCCTTACCCTCGCAGAAGCACTGCACGTCCACCTCGGCCGAGGGCTCGGTGAAGGGGAAAAAGCTGGGCCGAAAGCGCACCGGCCTCTCCCCGAACAACTCCTCAAGCAAGACCGTCAGCGTGCCCTTAAGGTCTGCAAACGTGATTCCCTCGTCTACAGCCAGCACCTCAATTTGGTGAAAGATGGGCGAGTGACGGTTGGTTGGTTGGTCACGCCGGTAAACACGTCCCGGCACGCAGATGCGGATGGGCGGCTCGTTGGCCTCCATATAGCGGATCTGGACGGAGGAAGTCTGGGTCCGCAGCACCGAGCCGTCATTGAGGTAGAGCGTGTCCTGCATGTCGCGGGCAGGGTGATCCGCGGGCGTATTGAGAGCCTCGAAGTTGTAATACTCTGTCTCAATTTGTGGGCCGGTTGCCACCGTGAAACCAAGACCGACAAAAATATCCAGAATGCGGTCGGTCGTTGTCGTCATTGGATGGGCGTGACCGGCGGGGATAAATGGCCCGGGTGCCGTTACATCAAGGGTCTCTTCTTCGAGGCGCTTGGCGATTTCCTGGTCTTCGAGGTAGGTACGCTGTTTTTCGAGCTTGCTTTCGAGAATGACCTTGACGTCATTTGCCAGTGCCCCGACAACGGGGCGCTCAGCCGGGGAGAGCTTACCCATGCTGCCCAGGATGGCGGATAATTTGCCGCGCTTGCCCAGGTACTCAACCCGTATGCGGTCCAGCAAGCTCAGGTCCTCCGCCTGGGTAATCGCTACCAATGCTTCTTGTTGCAAAGCTTCCAGTTGCTGTTTCATCTTGTGTCCCGGACACCCGGAAAGTTTTGACCCTTGTTGCCCGATGCTAGCATGGGAAAGCTTGTGCGACCGAGCCTGTTCCGGCAGCTCGGCGGCGCCTGCAATTGACCATTTGGAGGGACAATGACCCTGAATATTCGGCTGTGTGATGTTGGAGGCGGAGGCACGTAATGGCAAAGCGCCGCAATCAGAAAAAGGAGAAAGCCCTGCGTAACCGCGCCAATGCGCGCAAGTATCGCAAACGGACTACAAATGGGCGTTACGGTAACAGACAATCGGCTGGCAGCGGTCCCGCCTATGAAGACAACGACTCAAGCGCCCAGATGTAATTTCTGAGCTTGAGCGACCCGGACCTGCGCTGCTGTCCTTGCTTCCAACGAATTTGCAGAAGTGTAATTCATCAAGATGAAGTTAGAGCGACGGCACTCCTATTTGTTGATTTGCGTCCTGGCGCTCGTGCTCGTCCGGCCCTACACATCTGTACGTGCTCAAAACGACGCATTGGTACTGACCGACGTACGTCTGCCCAGTGCCGCAGTTGGCCAGGACTACACTGGCCGCCTGAGGGCTGTGGGTGGTGTCCCGCCTTTTGTCTGGTCAATCAGTAGCGGGTCGTTACCAACCGGTCTTGATCTCGACGAGGACACGGGAACCATCAGCGGTATTGCTGCCAATACCGGCAACGTGACCTTCTCAATTCGCGTCCAGGATAGCCAGGGCCGGACGACCGACCGTGCCTACGTGTTAGCTGTGACCAGAAACAGTTTTCGCCTCCAGGCGGAGCCCACTTCCCAGACGCTGACCCAGGACGGCACCACCAGCTTCTCGCTGCGCTTTGACATAGACCAGCCTTTTAATGGCAGCATCAACTTGAGTTTGCTTTCAGACCTGCCCGCAGGCGTGCGCTCTAACTTTGACCCGGTATCCGTCTCAGGTGAGGCGGATACTGCCACTTCAACCTTGTCCATGGCAGCAGAGCAGGTCACCCCGGTGGGTACCTACTCAGTCCGGATTGGCGCCTCGAGCGGCTCGCTCTCTCAGTTTGCAACCCTCAACCTGATTATCAAAGCCCCCGCTCCCCGCATTACGAGCTTCACGCCCGCCGGGGGTACAGCAGGCACGACGGTCACGCTACGCGGCAGCGGTTTCACGGGTGCAACCGCTGTTACCTTCAACCAGGTCCGGGCACGTTTTACAGTCATCTCAGCCCAGCAGATTGTCGCTACATTACCCGCGACAGCCACGACTGGTCCGCTTACCGTGGTCACACCCAACGGCCCGACAACCAGTTCGACCAGTTTTGTCGTTCCCCAGTACACGCTGACACTCAATCCAAAAGTAATCGAACTACGCGCGGCGGGTGATGCGTCCTATGCGGTCGGGTTCACGGGCCGCACTGACCGCTTGATTGACCTGAGTGTTACCGGATTACCCGACGCAATCGAGCCGACATTCACCCAGGACTACCTCGACAGCGACAACCCGCGCTCCACTCTGCGCCTTCGCGCGGCACCGACACTCGCAAGCGGCGACTACCCCTTCACGGTCTACGGTAGTATCGGCCCCGTACAGCGTTCGGGGGCCGCTACCCTGAGACTCCTGGCTCCTACCCCCGTCCTGAGTGCCCTCACCCCCCAGCGCGGAGGTTCGGGCAGCAGTTTTGGCCTGAGCGGTAGTAATTTTCAGCCGGGGGCGACGGTCGAAATCGGCGATGTGGGTGCGCCGGTCGCTCAGATCAACCCGACGCAGATTGTGGCCACGGTCCCAAATACCGCCCGGAGCGGCCGGATTACCCTCACCAACCCGGACGGCCAGAGCGTTGTCACGAGTACTGTTTTCTTGGTCGAGCCGCCTCAGATTGCTTCGTTTGCGCCCAGGAGCGTCTCGTCGAGCCGCGGCTCGACCTTGATCATTCTTGGCAACAACTTCGCTGATCCCCTGGTCGTGCAGGTTGGCGACCGTGTACTCGATCAAGTGCAGTACGTGAGTTCGACACAGGTACGCGTTCCGATACCGCCGGGCCTCAACCCCGGTCAGGTGCGAGTCACGCTCACCAACCCCAACGGTCAGCAGGCAGTTGCTCCCCAAAACCTGAGTGTGACCCGCTGATCGAAAGGCCAGCCAGTGCTCCAGGCTCGCCCTGCTCCTTACTGGAGTGTGTTGGGCGGCTGGTTGCGCTGCGATCGCCGTCGGACCGCGGGACGGTCAAAAATGTAGAGTGCTGCAAGGGCTAAACCGATCAGCAACAATTCAATACCGTTTTTCAAGGGGTCGATGAATTCCATGGCCGCCGTGTGCTCCAATAGGCTCTGAGAAGATTGGGGTGCTTGTAAATGCTTTTAGTAGTCAACCTGCAACTCCAAGCATAAGAGAATATTCGGGGCAGGCCAGCAGGAAAAGATCGGCAATAATGTCTGAAAAGATCGGAATACCTACCAGCATCTGGCGAGGTATTATTGACCGGTAAATACCCCTCGTTCTCTTGACCCATGAAGGTCGATGAAGCTCTCACTCTGCTTGATGCCCTGCTTGAGCAGCGCAAACTCAAAGACATTCAGGAACTAGTTTTCCGTCACACCTGGGACGGTTGGACCTACCCGCAGATAGCCGAGCACGCCGGTTACGACACCGGACATATCCGCGATATCGGTTCGCAGTTGTGGCAATTGCTCTCAAAAGCCCTGGGAGAGCCAGTTACAAAGAAGAATGTCCAATCGGTGCTCAGACGCCAGCAACAGCAGCCTGCTACTCCCTCGCAGGCCAGGAACGTGGACGGACGTACGCTCCTGATGTTGCCCCGCGTGCATCTGCCGGTCCAGCCCAATCGACTGATCGGGCGCGATAGTCATGTTCTCCACTGCACCAGGTTGCTTGAGCACCCCTCAACGCTACGCCTGCTGTCTTTAACAGGACCCGGAGGCACGGGCAAGACGCGTCTGGCTATCGAGGTGGCTGGTGCGTTGGCTGAGGAGTTCACGGACGGTATCTATTTTGTCCCCCTGGCCCCCCTTCGCGAGGCGGCTCTGGTCGTCTTTGACATCGCCGGGGTATTGGGTGTGCGCGAATCCACCGCTCAATCGCTGCTGGCAAGCCTCAAGAGCTACCTACGCGACAAACACCTATTGCTGGTACTGGACAACTGCGAACAGGTGCAGCAGATGGCTCCCCTGGTTGGTGAACTCCTGGCTGCAGCTCCTCTGCTCAAGATCCTGACCAGTAGCCGGAGTGCGCTCAAGGTATATGGAGAGCACGAGTACCCCGTGCCGCCCCTCGCGTTGCCCGACCTCAAGCACCTGCCTGTGGTCGAGCAGTTGGAGACCTGCACCGCGATTGCCCTGTTCGTCGAGCGAGCGACGGCGGTCCGACCCGACTTCAGACTTAGTGCCTCAAATGCCAAAACGGTAGCTGAGATCTGTACGCGCCTGGATGGGTTGCCCCTCGCGCTCGAACTTGCAGCCGCCCGCATGAAACTGCTGAGTGCTCAGGCATTGTTGAACCGCCTGCAAAGACGGTTTGATGTATTGACCGGGGGAGCGAAGGACCTGCCTCACCGGCAGCAGACACTCAGGAGTGCCATCGATTGGAGCTACGAACTGCTCGACGCGGGCGAAAAACAGCTTTTCGCCCGATTGGGAATATTTGCCGGTGGAGGCACGCTAGAAGCAGCAGCGGCGGTCTGTGGCGTCGCGGGTGATCCGACTGGAGAGGTGTTGGAAGGTTTGGCCTCGCTGATGGACAAGAGTCTGCTCAGACAACGCGAAAGAGCCGACGGCGAGTTGCACTTTGTGATGCTCGAGTCGCTTCAGGAGTATGCACTTGAGCGACTGGGGGCAAGCGGGGAAGTGGAGACCGTGCGTCGGCTGCACGCCAGGTATTATCTGACCATGGCAAAAGAGGTCGAGCCCGAGTTGCATGGTCCCAGGCAACAGATTTGGCTTGAGTGCCTTGAGCAGGAGTACGACAACCTGCGAGCGGTCCTCGCCTGGACCCTCGAACATGGCCAGGCAGAGGTTGGATTGCCGCTGTGTGTTGCATTGCGGCGCTTCTGGTGGATACGCGGCTACTTTGCTGAGGGACGCGCGTGGATGGGCCGGATGCTTGAGACAAGCTCGGGCCGGACGGTAATGCGGGCCCGAGTCATTGCAATCGCAAGCGAATTTGCCAACCGGCAGGGAGACTATGCAACCGGGCGGGCGCTCTGCGCGGAAAGCCTCGCGTATTATCGTGAGTTGGGCGACAGCAATGGCATCGCTGATTCGCTCAAAAACCTCGGCAATTTGGCCTGGAGCCAGCGAGATTACCCGACTGCACGCGCCCTTTACGAGGAGAGTCTGTCGTTGCGGCGTGCATTAGGAGATAGCAAGGGGATCGGTGCCTGCCTGAACAACCTGGGGAACGTGGCCTGGAGCACTGGGGAGTTTGCCTTTGCGGAGAGCCTCTACAGGCAAGGCCTGATCATCGAGCAGGAACTCGGGGACAAAATGGGAATTGCAAATCGGCTTAGCAACTTGGGTCTCGTGGTGCGTGAACAGGGTCACTATGAGGCGGCGGGGGCCTTCTACATGGAAAGTCTGGTCCTTTTTCTAGAACTCGTCGATAAAGAGGGAATCGCAATCAACCTGGAGGGGCTAGCAGGTCTGTACGGAATGCAGGGGCAAATGGTACGTGCTGTCTGGCTTTTGGGAGCAGCGGAGATCATCCGTGAGGCAATCGGTGCCCCTCTACCGCCCTGTGAACAGCTGGACCGCGCCCGCACAATCGCCACTATCCGACTGCGGCTTGACGAGTTGCAATTTCGCGCCGCCTGGTTACAGGGACGGTCCATGACACTCACCCAGGCAGTCGAGTGCGCGCTTGCAGACGACATCCAGGCGCTGGAGCTCAGGCCTGCTCGAATACAATAGGAGCAACGCGCACGGTGTCCAAGCGTGTGCCGTGGACTGTAGTCCCGCTCGATGGGGATCAAGATGACCAAAGTTATTTACATGGACAATCTGGCTACCACGCCGGTAGACCCACGGGTACTCGCGGTGATGTTGCCCTATTTCACCGAAAAGTTTGGCAATGCAGCCAGCCGCAACCATAGCTACGGCTGGGAGGCAGAAGAGGCGGTCGAGCATGCCCGTGCCCAGATTGCCGGGGTAATCAATGCCGACCCCAGGGAGATTATCTTCACCAGTGGTGCGACCGAGGCCAACAACCTTGCCCTCAAAGGTGTGGCCGAGATGTACCGCGACAAGGGCAATCACATTATTACGGTGAGCACAGAGCACAAGTGTGTCCTGGATAGTGCCCAGTATCTTGCCGAGCATGATTGCCGGGTAACCTATCTTCCCGTGCGTGCGAATGGTCTAGTTGACCTCAAAGCCCTGGAATCAGCACTTACCCCCGAGACGATTCTGATCTCGGTCATGTTTGCCAACAACGAAACAGGGGTTATTCAACCCGTTGAGCAAATTGGCAAGCTGGCCCGGGCACATGGCGTGCTCTTTCACACCGACGCAGCCCAGGCGCTTGGCAAAATACCAGTCGACGTGCAAAGAGACAGCATTGACATCATGTCGATGTCTGCGCACAAACTTTACGGACCTAAAGGAGTCGGGGCGCTCTACGTGCGCCGCAAAAACCCGCGCGGGCGTCTGGTGGCCCAGATGCACGGCGGTGGTCACGAGCGCGGCATGCGCTCCGGAACCCTGTATGTCCCACTCATCGCTGGTTTTGGTGCCGCGGCAGAGCTTGCCGCAGCAAACCTCGCGAGCGAGGCAGCGCGAATAGCTCAGTTGCGTCAGCATCTGCTGACCGGCATCACCGGACGTCTCAGAGGCGTTACTGTCCACGGGGACCTCGAGCACCGCCTGCCCGGCAACTTGAACCTCGGCTTTGCCGGTGTCGAAGGTGAAGCCCTGCTGATGGGTCTTGGCGATACGGTCGCGCTCTCCTCGGGCTCGGCGTGTACCTCGGCTGCCCTCGAACCCTCCCACGTGCTACGGGCCATGGGTATCAGCGATGAACTTGCCTATTCTTCGCTCAGGTTTGGGATTGGTCGCTTTAATACTGAGGTGGATATCGAACGGGTAAGCGATAAGATCGTCGAGATAGTGAATCGATTGCGCCAGTTCTCACCTGCGTGGGAGATACAACAACGCAGTCCGGCCACTGACCCCTCAACCAAGCTTCAATCCATACCGTGACAACAGGTGTTCCTAATGACGACCGTAAAAACCACGCCCAAAAAGGGTATTCAGATGACCGATACGGCTCTCGAACGGGTGCTGGGTCTGCGCGAAGACCAGGGCATCGACTTGATCTTGCGGGTCGGGGTCAAAGGGGGCGGTTGTTCCGGGCTCTCCTACACGATGAATTTCGAGGACCCCGGCAACATCACTCAGCATGATGAGGTCTACGACTACGACGGCTTCAAGGTCGTCTCGGACAAAAAGAGTCTGCTCTTTCTCTACGGTCTGGTTCTCGACTACAGTGACAGTCTCCTGGGTGGTGGCTTTAAGTTCAACAACCCAAACGCCGAGCGCTCCTGCTCCTGTGGCAGTTCATTCTCAGCCTAGTCGGACCCGGCGCTTGTAACGGCCTTGCCTCTACACCACGCTATGGCTCAGACCCTTTACCTCCACTCCAAGAATCCTCAGCCTGAGCGCGTCGATACCGTAGTCGGCGCGCTCCGCGGCGGTGCGGTTCTGCTCTATCCAACCGATACGGTTTGGGCAATTGGCTGCGACTTGAATAGTAAGTCGGCCATTGAGCGGGTCCGTAGGCTCAAGCGACTTGCCAACGACAAGCCCCTCACTTTTTTGTGTCCGTCGCTGTCCAATATTGCTGCTTACGCAAACGTCAGCGACCAGGCTTACCGGCTCATGCGACACCTGATCCCCGGTCCTTTTACTTTTTTGCTGCCGGCAACCAAGCTCGTTCCCAGGCTTGTGCTCAATCCCAAGCGCAAGACGACCGGCATCCGGGTTCCCGACCACATCCTCTGCCAGGCTCTACTTGCGGGGCTGGGCAATCCACTGATCTCAACCTCCGCTCATCTTGGTGACGGGAGCGAGCCCGAGCTTGAAGTCGAGCTGTTCGAGGGACTCGACCGCTTGGTTGACGTGATTGTGCGGACGGAGGAAACCTCCCCGGATACATCGGTCAGTTCTGCACATGTCTCGACTGTCATCGACCTGACCGCGGACGAGCCGGTCATTGTCCGGCAGGGGCTTGGCTGGGAGCAAGCGACATCGTTCTTGAAGTGAATCGACGCTTGTCAGGCGCTACAAGGCCCGAGCCAGACAACCTGACCATCTTGGCGTGACCTGGATCACAAATTAAACATTTATAGAGTTTGGCTGACAGATAATGCTGTTTTGCTCCGCACTTCGCAACTAGGTGTAAACTGTGCAACTAACTTCATCTATAAAACATCTGAAACCTAGACCGCATTTATGAACTTGATGCAGTTTGTATCTCAGGCAATTGATTTATGACTATTAAGCCACATATAGAGGCGTGTTTTTCCGTCTCTAAACTGATTCAGAACTTGCTATTAAAGCTCCAAAGCCTTTGTTGATAAGGGTTTTAGCTACTAAGACCTGATAGATAGTGTGTTTGGAAAGTCAGTAGGTTGGTGTGCTATGAAATACAGAAGATATAACAGCAGATCGTTAATCTGCATACACATCAGCTTGAGCAATAAGACATTCTAGTTAAAATGACTTTCAGTGAGTTGCCCCGGGAAAGACCGCCGATAGTCATAAGGTTCACACTATTCGTCCCTGGTAACCATCCCTCTCTATCTCCCCGACAGGTCATTACATGGATCTCAACCTCACGTTCGCAAGTTTCTTCGTCGGTATCCTGGTCGGTCTCACAGGTGTCGGCGGCGCTGCTCTCATGACACCCTTGCTGATTGTTGTCTTTGGAATCCCCGGCTCGATTGCCATCGGCTCGGATGTCATGTCCGCAACCTTGATGAAGATCGTCGGTGGCTATAAGCACTGGCAGCAAAAAACCGTCGATCTCGAAATTGTCAAGTGGCTGGCCCTGGGCAGCGTTCCCGGTTCCTTTGGGGGCATTGCCATCCTGGCCCTGGCGAGAAACCAGGGCGTGGTAAATCTCGATTCGATGCTGGTCCGCGTCGTGGGGGTGGTCATCTTCATCGTGGCCTTCTCGTCGCTTGCAGGCATGGTCCTCTCAGTGTTTACCAAGGGCAAGAGCGAAAAGTTGTTCGACTTGCCCAAATTTGACTTGCAGACCACCAAAGGGCGCATTTTGTCTATGGTGGTCGGTGCCGTACTCGGGTGCGCAGTGGGCCTCACGAGTGTGGGTTCGGGCTCTTTGTTCGCCATCGCCCTGATTGCCTTTTTCCGCCTGGACCCCCAGAAACTGGTGGGAACCGATATTGTCCAGGCGGCTATATTGCTGGTTTTCACTGCCATCGGTCACTGGAGTCTGGGCACGGTCAACTGGGCTCTGGTGGTGCCTATCTGGCTTGGAACTGTCCCCGGTGTCATAGTGGGTGCCAAGTTGTGCAGCATCACCCCAAAACCCGCCCTGCAACTCACCCTTTACACGCTGCTAGTGGTAGTGGGCTGGCAGTTGATGACGAGAATCTAATCAAGTACATTCGCCACCAGACGCGGACGGGCAGACTTTCGGGTCTGCCCGTCCGCTTTTGAGCAGCAGAACAATTCTTACTTGAGTTGAGTCTATTTCCCCCCTAGAATCGAAACCAATCCATCGTTCCCCTATCTGGGTGCTTGCAAGGAGAAACCATGGCTAACCGTCCAATCATCCTCGGCATCGTCGGCGACAGTGCCGCCGGTAAAACGACGCTCACGCGGGGTATCGCCCAGGTCTTGGGTATAGAAAACGTCACCGTCATCTGCACAGATGACTACCACCGCTATGACCGCAAACAGCGTGCCGAAATCGGTATCACCGCTTTGCATCCTGATTGCAACTATCTCGACATCATCCAACAGCACCTGGCGATGCTGAGGACCGGGCAACCCATCCTCAAACCGATTTACAACCACAAAACCGGCACTTTTGACCCACCGGAGTACATCAAGCCTACTAAGTTTGTCATTGTCGAGGGATTGCTCGGCTACTCGACTCGCGGGGCGCGTGATGCCTACGACGTCAAGGTCTACCTGGCACCCCCCGAATCCCTGCGTACCCGGTGGAAGGTCAAGCGCGACACGCTCAAGCGCGGCTACACCGAGGAGCAGGTCCTGGCCGAGATGCAAAAGCGCGAGTCGGACTCCGAGCAGTTTATTCGTCCTCAACGCCTGTGGGCC
>JACMIX010000464.1 GCA_014380935.1 Gloeobacterales cyanobacterium ES-bin-141
ACCATGGGCACGCACTTCCGATAAGAATGCAAATTCACTCTGCAACTTAGCATAATTTGTAACATTATCAGCAGCCGGATAGGGTGCCGACACACGTCTAACCGGGTTATATGATTGGGGTCCTGCCTCGGGTAACTCCCCAACAAAGCCATGCCATCGATGTCAACTATGAAGATAGTCTTCGCGCTAGCCCTAGGATGTCCTCTTCTAGGATTCCTGGGTCTGAGCGCCAGCGCCCTTGAGTTCTCCAATGGTGAGACGGCCTTCAACGGTCCGTTGCGTCTGTTGCGGGCTGCGGCAACCGAGACCACCATTGAGTCCTACCCGGTCTACTACCAATTCACGGTCGAAGTGCCCGCGAATCTCGATGAGCCGCTCGGACGGCTAGTCATCGCCATCCCGACTGAGTTTGGTGATTTTGGCCTGCGCCCGCCCGAGCCCAAGGTCGTACGTGCTTTTGTGCCCACGGCACCCTACGTCAAGGCACCCCAATATCCCGCTCGGGAGCTACCGGTAGATGTCCAGGTTGCACGCACTCAGGTGGCGCTCAGCTTTCGTGAACCAGTTACCCCGGGCAGTGTGGTGACCGTCGAGTGGGGTCCCCTGCGCAATCCTCCCCAGGACGGGCTCTACCAGTACGAAGTTACCGCCTTTCCAAGAGGGCCTGCCCCACGCAGTCAGTATGTTGGACTCGGCAGAATCGTAATCCGCAGAGGCGGTAGCGGGCGCTGAAGGTAGATGCTTTGTGTTCGAACTATTTCTGATTACAATGCCCCTTCTAAAGAACTTGCAAAGAATCGATGAAAAACCTGCTCCAGCACTTCCGGATCAAGAATGAGGCGCTAGAATCGGGGGGGCTTTACACCTTTGCTTGTCGTCGCTTAGCCCAGTATTCCAACTGGTGGGCAAAATTAATGTAAAGCTTCTAAAAAGTTGTCTCCCTAATTGCAGTTTATCTTTCCTGTAGATGCCAGCGAGGTATGCGTACTCATGCGTCCGATTCACGTAACGATTTTCTTCCCTCAGTACATCAAGGGGTATAAAGGATACTGTCTGTCAGTTCAGTTAGCTATGAGGAGTGCGGGATGAAGCAGCAGAATAACGTCCTGGAAGTTCTCCAGCAACCAGTTATTGAGTTGGAGGCCCTTGCTTTAATTGAAGCGGGGCGTCAGGAAATGGTTGAAGAAGAAGACGCCGATGTGACTGTAATTACCGTAGATATCGAGGTAACGACCGCCGCACGTCCGGCACGCAAGCGCAGCCGTTCTCAGCGAACTCACTACACTGAAGACTCCATTCGCGTCTACTTGCAGGAGATCGGCCGTATCCGCCTGTTGCGTGCAGACGAGGAGATTGAGCTTGCTCGCCAGATTGCCGATTTGCTGGCGATGGAGCGTCTGCGCAAGGGTCTACCCGAGTCAGAAAACGTTCTGGGCAGCGACGAGTTGCTACCCGAGGGGCTGCTCGAGGGCGGTTTTGAGCTTCAGCTCGAGCCCATCACCGAGAGCGAACAGGAAATCCGCAGATGGGCTGAGGCAGTCGGTGTCCCCTACGAGGAGTTTCGGACGAGGCTTGCTTTCGGCAGGCGTGCAAAAGACAAGATGGTCCAGTCAAACCTGCGCCTGGTCGTCTCGATTGCCAAGAAGTATATGAACCGGGGCTTATCCTTCCAGGACCTGATCCAGGAGGGTTCGCTCGGGCTGATCCGAGCGGCGGAGAAGTTTGATCACGAGAAAGGCTATAAGTTCTCCACCTATGCGACCTGGTGGATTAGGCAGGCGATTACCCGGGCCATCGCAGACCAGTCGCGCACTATCCGCCTGCCTGTCCATCTATATGAGACGATTTCGCGCATCAAAAAGACGACCAAGTTACTTTCTCAGGAGCTGGGCCGCAAGCCCACCGAAGAAGAGATCGCCACCCGCATGGAGATGACGATCGAGAAGTTGCGTTTTATCGCCAAGTCAGCCCAGTTGCCCATCTCCCTCGAGACGCCCATTGGCAAAGAGGAGGACTCACGGTTAGGTGATTTTATCGAGGCGGACGGCGAGACGCCCGAGGACAAGGTTTCCAAGAGCCTGTTGCGCGAGGACCTTGACGCTGTACTCAACACCCTCTCGCCCCGCGAGCGCGATGTGTTGCGGTTACGCTACGGCCTTGATGATGGACGCATGAAGACCCTGGAGGAGATCGGCCAGATCTTCAACGTCACCCGCGAGCGCATTCGTCAGATTGAGGCCAAGGCCCTGCGCAAGCTCCGCCATCCCAATCGCAATAGTGTTCTCAAAGAGTACATTCGTTAACTTCATTGACTGGGTCCTTCCGGCCGGGCTTGCTCTTTGCTACGTCATTGCACTGGTTCTACCGGTTTCATACCTTCAAATTGCCGGCTGGCCCTGGGCTCTACTGCCCCAAGCCGGTTTTTTGTTGGGAGGGCTTCTGGCCCTGCGCTACTGTGCTCCCCTGGGTAAACCCTTCGATGGACTGGTAGGGTTCACCCTCGCCGGACTGGTGGGTTCGGCTGCGACCTCGGCCGATCCCGAGCGCGGCTGGTGGTATCTGGTCATGGTTTGTGGATATTTCGCCTGCCTCTACGGCACGGCAGGCGGGCTTGCACCTGGCACACACTCCTGGGTCAGGCCCTGGTTGGGCCTGACCCAGATGGCTTTCAGTCTGGTAAGTCTTGGTCTGTACGGGCAAAAAGTCGTCTGGCCCAACCTGCTCCTGAGTGACGCCGGTGCGACCCTGCGGTGGACGGATTGGCTGACCAACAACACCTACCCGCTTGGTCATCACAACTTTGTCGCCGGGTACCTGGCCCTGACCCTGCCGATCAGCTTGAGTCTCGGCATCGAACGCCGGGGGTGGGAGCGCTGGGTCTGGGTTCTGGCCGGGGGACTGGGCCTGCTGACCCTGGCCACGACCCAATCACGCGGAGGGTGGCTTGGGGTCCTGATCGGGTGTGTGATTACGGGGCTGGTGAGCCTGAGTGGACGGTACCGTTTTCCGTCTACCTGGGCCGGAC
>JACMIX010000465.1 GCA_014380935.1 Gloeobacterales cyanobacterium ES-bin-141
AGCTTCCATACCGATAAAGCTCGACCCGACGACCACGGCCCGCGACGCGCCCCGGGCGGCAGCCAGGATGCGGTTGGTATCTTCAAAATTCCTGAGCGTGAAGACGTTCTTGAGCTCCGCACCTTCCACTGGCAGGCGTCGGGGTTTGCCTCCCGAGGCCAGGAGCAGAGAGTCGTAGGCGAGCGTAGTGCCATCCTCGAAATCGATCGTCTTTGCGCCAATATTCACCCGCACGACCTTTTGGTTGCACAGGACTTCAATCTGATGCTCCTGGTAAAACTCCGGCGTTCTGAGCGGCATTTTTTCGGGGGAGACCTTGCCGATGAAATAATCTTTGCTCAGCCGGGTGCGGTCGTAGGGTAGCCGGGCCTCCTGCGTGAGCATGACGATCCGCCCCTCAAACCCTGTCTGCCGGAGCATTTCCACCGCCGCACTACCGGCGGCTCCCGCCCCCAGAACTACGAACACGCGCCCGTCCGCATCCGGGTTGTGCGCAGCCATGTCCGGTGTGCGCAGGCCCGAGGTCTCCTCCGGAACGCGCACAATCACGTTCTCACCCTCGAGACGAACCTCGTAGCGGGCCAGGGCGTCGAGACCGGGCGGCTCTATCTGGTCGCCGCTCACCAGGCTGAAGCAGGCATTGTGCCAGGGACACACCACCCGCTCCCCGCTCATGACTCCCTTCGCCAGGGGTGCCCCGTAATGGGAGCAGAACGCGCCGACAGCATAAAACTTGCCACCCGTCCGGGCCAGCAACACCTCTGTCTTACCGACTGAGACCTGCTTCATTTGCCCATCCTCCAGATCCGAAGCCTGAGCAACGAGGGCTTCAACGTAGTTCATTTGACTTTCCCTGCAAACCGGGGCCCAGCATAACAAGATCTACGAGAGAGGTTCATCAGGCCTCGGAGAGACTTCCACGAAGCTCGGCCTCGGAATTTTGTTGACGCACTTCCGCAACTGAATAGACGGGAGGATTCACAAGAACTAAGGATTGCCGGACACCTGGGAGGGGGTGCTAATTTGGGGGCAAGCACTGTATCCAGATTGGTAAACGAGGAGTGAAGCAGGCATGGAAAATCCGATCGTCGCTCCTTCGGGACGACCTGTAAGCACCGTCAAGGGCGAGCTTCTCGATCAGGTTGCCCAGCTCGAGCGAAATCTTGCCGATATGCAGCCGCTTATTCGAGAGCTGCAACTCAACTGGTGCAGACCGGAGACGGAGGAGGCTTTTGCCCCGCTCCTGGACGGAAACTGGGAACTGATTTACACGAGTACCCCGGCTCTGGCCCGCTCGGGCCTCGATGCCCTGCCCGGTCTGCAGCGAGGCAAAACCTACCAGTGCATCGACGTGGCGGCAGGCCGTATGCGTAATGTGGCCGAATTATCCGGGCCGTTCGGGCTTGCGGGACTGGTCGTGGTCAGCGCCGGATTTGAGCTTGAGAACCTGATTCGCATCCGCGTTGCTTTTGAGCAGACAGCCATTCTGTGGGGAGGGCTCGCGGGCTATAGTTCCGTACAGGATGCCATCGAGCGAGTCGAGGCCGGAGAGGGAGTGGGCCTGCGGCTACCGGTGAGTAGCGAGGGCACCGTCGATACGCTCTACGTGGACGAGGACCTGCGCATCGGCCTGGGCAACCGGGGCACGCTATTTATTCTGCGGCGTCCTTGAACCGTTGCCTGTAGATATTGAGCAGGACATCCAGGGTTTGTTCGATGCTGAACGCATCGGTGACCACCTCGACGGCATCGGCGGCCTTGCGCAGGGGTGCAAAGGTGCGGTTGCAGTCTTGGGCATCGCGCTGCTGGATCTGGACTTCGAGAACGTCCTTTGCGGGAATGCTCAGACCCTTGGCGGCCAGGTCTTCCGCCCGGCGTTCGGCGCGTTCTGTGACCGAGGCGGTGAGGTAAATTTTCAGCTCGGCGTGGGGAAAGACATGGGTGCCGACGTCACGGCCGTCGAGGACGACACCGCCTTGCTGACCCAGTTCGCGTTGCTGGCGCACAAGCTCCGTGCGTACGCCCGGATGGGCTGAGACCTCTGAGACACGCGCCGTGATCTGCTCATCGCGCACGGGCCGGGTGATTTCCTGACCGTTGGCCCACACGCGCATCGGGTAGGCGGGATCATTGCCGGGGGCAAGGCGAATGACGAGGTGGCGGACAATTTGCTCCAGTCCGGGGCCGTCGCTCGGACTCACACCATTTTGCAGGGCCTGCCAGGTGACTGCCCGGTACATGGCCCCGGTGTCGATGTAGAGGAAGCTGAGATTTTGGGCGAGGCGGCGGGCGAGGGTTGATTTTCCTGCCCCAGCCGGGCCATCGATTGCAATGATGGGCAGACGTTCTAGGGACCGGCCCAGCAGGACGTTGTCGATGAGTCGGGTAGTACCGATACGGGCAGCAATAGCTATCAGGGCAGTCGAGTGTACTTCGGGCAGATTTTGAAGGGTATCGGGATCGACCACGGCGACGTATTCGATCTGCACAGTCGGTTCTGTACGCAGGACGCTGTCCACGGTATCGAGCAGTTTGTCTGAGTAACGGATGCCCGCCTCGAAGAGTGCAGCCGCCTCACCGAGGGCACGGGGCAATACCCTGGCCTGTGTACGTTCGAGCGGGCTCAAGTAGGCATTGCGGGAACTGAGGGCGAGGCCGTCACTATCGCGCACGGTCGGGCAAACGACGACTTCAGTGTCTAAGTTGAGGTCCTGCACCACGCGGCGGATGACTGCAACCTGCTGGGCATCCTTCTGACCAAAGTAGGCGCGGCGTGGGCGCACAAGGTTGATGACCTTGGTGACCACCGTTGCTACTCCCCCGAAGTGCCCCGGTCGGGATGGACCGCACAAGGTAGTCGTGAGCACCTCGGACGGAACGACCGTGGTTCCAAATCCGGACGGATACAACTCAGCCGGGTCAGGCAGGAATACGGCATCCACGCCTTCAAGACGACACAATTCGAGGTCCGCTTCGAGCGAACGGGGATAGCGCTCCAGATCTTCACCGGCTCCAAACTGGAGCGGATTAACGAAAATACTCACGATAAGCAGCCCATTCTCCCGCCGTGCCCGCGCAATCAGACTCTGATGCCCCTGGTGAAGGGCACCCATGGTCATGACCAACCCAGTGTCCGCAACGGCAGCCGAGCGATACGGACGCATAAATTCGTTCAGTTCTGCAACTGTTCTGATGACCGCCAGCATACTTCCTGAGAAAGAATTCAACCTGGATTTGGGCAATACCTTAAGTTCTAACAATGTGAGATAGGGAGGTACAAGGGTTATGACACTGCTGGAAGTATTGACCGGTCGAACGCACCGTGCATCGCTGCCATCTTAGTGAGAGCCACCACAAGAGTGTACCTTAGGCGCACAGGTCTACGTGGTCTGGCTGGGAATGACGATTGATCCCAGTACCTGCGGCATCGGACAAGGCTCGGGGCTTTTTTCATATAGGCTAAATGGCTTTGAGGCACGAATGGTCCAGAAAAGCGGGTCCACTTCACTTCACTGCTAGAACAGAAATATGTCCAGCCTCTTTCGTATCGCTGTGAGGCCGGATCACGATCTCTACATCTTGGTTCAGTGCCGTGAGAAAATACATTAACCGCTCGACTGAATATTTATCGAGCCGATAGTTTTTCAGTGCTGAAACTTTGG
>JACMIX010000466.1 GCA_014380935.1 Gloeobacterales cyanobacterium ES-bin-141
CAGATCTCTTCGCGAAAAACCTTCCCAAACGCTTCCACCAGCCTCGACTCGTCCTGGTTTCCCTGTGGCGGGCGGTGGATGTTGACGCACATGCGGACCGAGAGTCCAGGTTCTCGATCATGTCGCCTGGCGAGTTCACCAAACAGGCTCATAGCTTTCTCGCCACGGTCGAGGGCATAGCTCACGATAAGCACAGATTTTCGAGCGGCAGCGAACATTTCTTTCACGACAACGGCGGTATCGCGGCCGGTGGAACTCGCCAGGTCGTCGCCGGTCCAGACAATTTCGACATCATCTCGTGATTTTTGGGAAACGGCTCGCTCGGCGGCAAGCAAGCGGATCAGGTAGGCGGCATGGGCAGGTTGCATCCCCTGGTCGGCGAGCCGAGATAATTCCGTCGCAACTGGTCCTGACAACGAGGTACCCACCAGCGGTTGCAGTTCAATGCGAGTGTAGGGCGGTGCTGCCCGCCCTGATTCGAGGGCAACGGCGAGAGCCTCCAGATTCGAGCGGCTCAGCCGCAGCAGAACGTCTGGGTTCACGCCACTCCACCTAGGGAGGGCAAGCCCAGATAAAGAGCTGCGTGGCTTCCTTCCTGATTGTCCATGCCGGGTTTAGTGAGTAGTGTGCGGGTACCACCTTTCCAGGAGTGAATCGTCCGCTTCGGCTTCTCATGCCACCCAAGGTTGAAGGCAAACAGCTTCGAGAAAAACATCACTTCCGAATAATTCAAGTGATCGTGAATCCACCAGGCAAGAGGCTCGTAGCCCCTCTGCTCTCCTGAATAGTCAAGGTACCAGGGGATGACGATGCAGGCCATTGCCCCGATGTGCCCTTCCCTATCGCGTACGTCCCAGATGTGACGAGCGTGGTTCTTCTCGTTGGAGCTGCAATTTTCCTTCTCTTCATTGCAGACTCGGTTGACCTCGGCACTGCGGTACGCAGAGCGCACAGCGATGGGTCCAAAAGCATCGGTGATTGGTTCGAGCAGTTCTTCGCAAAGGCGACTACCGGCTGCGATAGCCAGTTCCGGGTCATCTGGAATGTTCGAGAGGCCAAAGATGCCCGCCACTTCCGAATACAGGAAGTCGCGCATGAAAAAGTGCTTCGAGAGCCGCACCCGTCCGAGGTTCTCCAGGCTCTTGACACTGCCAGGTTTCCTCATGCCTCCTCCGAGAAGAACTCGGCCCCGACACCATCGACGGTGGGAACCACGAGGGCACGGTCAAGGAACTCGTTGCCGCGTTCGCAAGATGGCTCGGCAATGAGCAGGCAACCGTGGCAAGCAGCCCCGTGCAGGAACCGTTCCTCCTGAGGATTCGCCGGGTTGTGCTGGGCGCAGACCGGATCGTTTGAACACAGCTGACCCAATTCGAGGGCGGATCTCAGGTGCCCTTCGATGCGCCTACCGATTCCTACCAGGCCACCCAGAGTGCCCTCGCTGCCGGTGGAACCCGTGTAGAGCAATATGCCGTGGCCCGAGTCACCTGTGTAGATGCGCTCGCGGATGGCGGTGGCACCGTAACCGCACTCCAGCGAAACGGCGGTGATGAGCAGGTGCGATAGCGAATGGAGCATCAGGTAGGGCAGTCCCGGAAACCTGCCGTCCGGAATTCCTCGTCGCCTCAACCACGTCTCGAATCCTTCTTCCAGTTTCCTACCCCTGGCTTTGACAGCTTCCCGCGCCTTCCAGGCTTCGATGGCCTGCTTTTTGAAAGCAATGAAGACACCCTCGCCGCGGTTTTCAATAGCCGGTACCCAGCGTGGTTCGATGTCGAGGGCAGCCCGGCGTACCCCGATGTCGAGTTCCCCATCGATGTCAGGCATGGCCGGTTCGAAACGGGTGAAGCCGACTTGAGCTATCACCTCCCGAAGGCGGTGGACAAGCACCACACGCAAGATGCGCTCGGCGAAAAATGGCTCCAGGCCCGACAGATCCCGAGCGGTAGCGTGAAAGTCGCCCTCTGGCGCGTCCTCACCAACAGACACAGGGCTTGAGAGCAATGTCTCGATTTCCACCTGCTTAATGCTCTTGCCCGACTCGGTATCGACCGTGCCCCCGGCGCGGCGTCTGCGGATCTCGGCCATGATCGGTTCTTCGGCCAGACCTTCAAGGCCCGATTTGATTTGTGGTATCCGGCGGAGAACACGGAAGGTCTCAACCTCATCAACAATCTGTAGAGATTGCCAGAGTTTACTGACCGCTTCACGCAACTTCTGGTCGTTATCCGGCAGGGAGATGACGCTCAGGGTCTGAGAGAAGTAGGCGTTGGAAGCGGATCTCACCAACAACCGGGCATACTCCGGCTGCTCACGCTCGCCACGACAGACCTCGCGGGTGGCCTGCCCCACCCCCAGCCATGGCCTCTCGCCCTTGCATGGGCCGAGCACCTTTGGCAAGGTAGCGTTAGAAAGGGGGCGGCGTGTACCACAGCGGGCACAGCGCACGAAGATCTCAGCAAAGTCGGAGCCGGACCCGCCCTCATCTAGCCAGAGGGGACCTTTGCAACTGGTGTCGAAGTCAGCGTGAACGAACGCCGGCCATTCGATGTCGGCCAGGTGACCGTTGATGCAAGAACGCACGAAGCGGACAGGCACGACCGGCACTTTCTTGCGATCGTCAGTAAGGTAACGGCCACCGCCATCAACCAATCCTCCAGCCGGCACCAGGGGGCGGGACCGGTATTCACGCCCGCCAAAGGTGAAACTGCCGTTCACCTGAGCCAGGAACCAGGTAGGGAAGGCAAAGGCAGTGATGCCTGTGCGCGGGGCGTCCGGGTCCGGGGTATCGGAGGGCGGAGTAGATAGTTCGATGGAAGCCACACCTAATAGCTCCGCGACCTTAGCAGCAAGACGCTCCTCTTCAACAGTCTTCCTGCCCGCTTCTGACCAGTGGTTCAATCCCCCGATTACGACCGAGTAGTTGGGCAGATCTACCATCGAGCCGGGGCCATAAGTGTTGAGGACCTGGCTGCGGCGTAATTCACCGGGAGGACGTTTTTTCGAAGCTGGCATCAGTCTTCTTCTCCCTGGATTTCCTGGTTGTAGACGTTGCGGATCCAGAGGTTGACCGTGGGTTCGACGTCTCTCAAGGATCTTCCGGCTTTGAATTTGCGGCAGACGGCCGGCTGCAATTCCAGTTCTGGATCGAGCGGGTCGTACAGTAGCGGCGGAGCACTACCTACTTCCCGCTGGTATTGCAGAGCCCCCCGGTCGCGG
>JACMIX010000467.1 GCA_014380935.1 Gloeobacterales cyanobacterium ES-bin-141
CAGTTCTGCTGCTGCTTCCTGCTCGCTTGTCCGCACGCACGCGTAGCCCGCCACACCAAATTGCATCGGCGGCAACCCAAACTTCTCCCGGCGCTCGGACAGGTCAGCAATCTTCGCAGCCACGCGCTCGGGGGTGTCACCGTGCATTAAATAGGCGTCGCACTGGCGGGCAATCAGGTTTTTGGCCGCCTCAGACTCACCACCAGCGTAGAGGGTCGGTCGATGGGCAGGCTTGGGCTGCAGGACGTTGTCTTCAATCTGGTAGTAATTGCCTTTGTAGGAGAAGTGGTCCTGCTCCCAGACGCCGCTCACCACATCGAGCCACTCAGAGGTGCGGGCTTAGCGGTCGTCGTGGTGCTCAAATTTGACCCCGTACATCCTGGCTTCGTCGGCCCACCAGGAGGAGACGACGTTGAGCGACAGGCGACCGTTGCTGATCTGGTCGATATTGGCAGCCTGCTTGGCAAGCAATGCCGGCAGATGAAAAGTCGGCCGCACGGCGACCATGATCTCCAGCCGCCCGGTAATCGCGGCGAGAGCTGCTGCCGTGGACCAGGCATCGAGGGCCGGGGCCTCGATACCCTTGATGTCGTTCAGGTTCAGTTCGGCCACGAGTGTTAGATCGAAGCCGATTTGCTCGCTGCGGCGAGCAAGCTGGCTCACGTAAGGCCAGGTAGCAGTCATCCCTTCATCGGCGACGTTGCGCAGCCATCCACCAAAGACCGGTAGCCAGTATCCGTAGCGCATCTGCTTAGCGACCATGCCCCGCTTCCGCCTCCAGATAATCGACTAGAGAGACGAAGGGGTCGAAGCCGATGACTCGGGGACCGTCCGCGACAAAGTTCGAGAGGGCGTTGATGTCGTAGTAGTAAATCTGTCCGTCCCGGTCATCCACGATATATTCGACGCCGCCCACCGCAATTCCAGCCGCCTCTAAAAGACGTTCGACTGCCGCGATCACTGCTTGCTCTGGACGATAGCCCTCAACGCGCAGACCTGCCTTAGGGGCTTCAACCGGGCAGGCGAGGTCCAGTTCGACGCCGCCCACGGTCCGGCAAATGTCGGCGGGACATAAATCAAATGTCTCACCGGTTAAAAAAACCTGGATTGCGTACAGGAATTTACCCCCAACCACCTCGACCCGTGTAATCTGGCCACCGCGCGCCGGGATGAACTCCTGCACCAGTGCAACTGAGTCGAGCCCGAGGTCAAGACTGTCTGCTTGGGCGGCGGCAAGCAGTGCCTGCGGGGAATCGAAGCGGGTGACTCCAGCCCCGCTGCCGCCGACATTCGGCTTGACGACCACCGGAAAGCGCAACCCGCTAGCAGCGGCCGGTGCGTCTGAAGCTCGGTGAATGATCCGGCTCTTTGGAAAAGGGAGGCTCAGTGACTGGAGGAGTGAGAGTTGCAGGGCCTTGGAAATTTCGTAGCGAAAAGCCTGTTCGCCATTGATGACCCGTTTACCCTGCAATTCCAGGTGAGCGAGGTAATTGAGCGTGTAGAAAATATCCTGGCCGTGGTCGCGCCGGTAAGCAGAAGGGCTCATCCGGTTGAAGACGAGCGCGACACTGTTATCGGCCCCGAGTCCGCCGGGATCGTAAGTATGGTTGCTCGCGGAGACTTTGACGTAGGGCGTACCGCGCCGGTCGAGTTCAGCAAATAGACGGTCGAACCAGTGTGGGTGTTCGTAGTAGATGGCGATTGTCCCCGGTGGACGCGCCGTATTCGCAGGCGTGGAATCAGTCGCTTGAGAAAAGGTC
>JACMIX010000058.1 GCA_014380935.1 Gloeobacterales cyanobacterium ES-bin-141
CGGTTGTTGTGCTGGCAGCAGCCGTGGCGGGGCTGGTAGTCTACCCGCTGACACATCCCTGACCAGTTCTAATCTGTACGCTTTAGACTAATGGCATCCTGGCAAACGGAGGCGAACGGTGCGCAGGCGCAACAGTTGGTTGGATGTGCCCAGACCGCTCCTCATCGGCGTGGCGGTCCTCCTGATCCTGGGCGTGCTTTTTTCGCTGCGGCCCGAGGGTCTGCCCCCTGTACTCACGGTTGTCCTTGTTGCAGGGACGGTCTTGCTGCTGGCCACGGCGGCGATGGTAGCCGCTTACCGCTTCTTCAAAGATTTTTCTACCCGGCCCTGACCGCTCGGACTCAATCAAGAGCCACGGGTGGCCCGGTCGTGCCACCCGGAGCACGCCCTCGAAAATTGCAGCCTCCACCGTGAGCCTTGTGAGAGACCTGTTGCCGCTCGTTGGTTTTGTTGCTCGAGTGAGTTCTGATAGAAAGCTAAAAGGTTTCATTCAGAAGAGTAGCGTTATTCTTGTACATGTGTGCGTTAAGCACTCTAGAGCCGCTGAGAGGCTGCGGTTGCAGCTAGGTAGCGAATCACAGCGGTAGACTCAGCCCCACGTAATCGGTATTTGTCGATATCATATGTTTAATGCGCAAGTGAAATTGGCATAGGTACCGAAAGACTCTGAGGTTTAAATATGAACAAGCAAATTCAACAACTGAGTGGAGAACTCACACCTGTTGAAGCCAATCCTCTGGTAAGCGTTATTATCGATAATTACAACTACGCACAGTACCTGCCTGAAGCAATCGAGAGCGTTCTTAATCAGTCATATCGCAACTTCGAGCTGATCGTCGTTGACGATGGTTCTAAGGATAATTCCCGCGAAGTTATCGAATCCTACAGTGACCGGCTCAATGCAATCTTTCAACCTAACGGTGGACAGGGATCAGCATTAACGACCGGGATCACCAATGCAAAGGGTCAGATTATCTGTTTTCTCGATGCTGATGACTACTTCCATAAAGACAAGCTGGCCAAGGTGGTTGCAAGCTTTCAAGCACATCCTGATTGGGTGCAGATTTCCCACTGCCATCTCTTAGTTGACCGTCAGGGAGCACCCTTAGGTCCAGGTTCTGTGGTTCTCAGCCAGGGAGATGTGCGGGATTTGCTTTTGCAATGGGGTAGGTACGCCTGGGGACTTACATCTGGGCTGGCCTTTCGCCGCGAAGTTCTTCAGAAAGTCGTGCCGATACCCCCAAAGCCCCGCTCAGCTGATACGTACTTGACTTCAACAGTGCCTTTTTACGGAAAGGTAGGCTGCATCAACGAGACTTTGATGTTTTACCGTGTGCACGGGAAGAACATGCAAGCCTACAACGACGATACAGCCTGGTTGATGCAGATACGCGAGGAAACCGCTGCCTGTATCAATAACGCGGCTGCAAAGACAGGGTTGACCGAACGTTTTAACATTCAGGAGCGAGACGCGGACTATCGTAGTCTCAAGGCTGTACATGCAGGAGGTGTACCGCTCAAGACAGCAGCGCAAATCATCTGGCTTTCTATACAGGAGAGCAGCGCTATTGGTCGCAGTCCGAGAGACACCCTCAAAAGGCTCATACGTCGGAGCATGTTTGTTATCTTCCCAAGCGAGAGCAAGATAATCCTGAGATATGGGATAGTTGGCTACCTGCGTTTCAAATTCACTGGTAAGCAACCACAGAGATAAGGTTGCACACTGGATAAATGGAATGCCCTGCCTGGCACGCTCAAAACCGGATGAAACACGGCCGCCAGTCCAGCAAACGGCACTATCTCCGTAAAGACTGCGACCGTCAGTTTGTCGAGCCTTACCAATCAAAAGGTCACGCATCAGTGGTGTCAACCACAGCTGCTCAGCTTACTGGGCAGCGTGCTCCCATCCACCACCCTCTACAGCAACTTGCTGTAAACGTCCATCACTCGTCCGTAATGCCAGTCGCGGCTGAAACGCCGCTCGACTTTGCGGCGACCGGCCAGACCCAGGGCCAGGGCAGCATCGGGATCGGCGATGATTCCTGCAAGCCGTTCGCGCAACTTGCCCACATCCCCAGCTGGGAACAGCCATCCGTCCTCGCCCACTTCCACCAATTCGGGAATACCACCGATGTCAGCACCAATCACGGGCCGACTGTGGGCGTAGGATTCCAGGACCGACATTGGACAGTTCTCGAACCACTCGGAGGGCAACACGCAACAGAGACTCCTAGCAATGAGTTCTTGCAGTTCCTTACCGTGCTTGGAGCCGACGAAGCGGATATGGGAAAGCCCCCGCCGTTCGACGAGAGCTTCGGCTTCAGCTCGGGCAGCACCTTCCCCCGCGATCAGGAGCGGCACCGTCGTGAGGGGTGCGGCTGCCTCAATCAGGGTGAAGATGCCCTTCAGTCGCTCGATGCGACCAAAGTACAGCAGATATTCGCCCCGGCGCTGGTTAACCGGGATAGAGGTGACATCGACGAAGTTGTGGATGGTGACGAGTTTGTCAGAGTCCACCCCCAGTTCGATGAGCTTCTGCCGCTGGAACTCGCTCACGCAGATGAAGCGATCCACACCGGCAATGGCGCCCATAGCCTGAGACACGTATGCCTCGGTAGCACTCAGAAGGGATCGCGACAGCGAGCCGCGATTGCAGCGATTGACCACCGCCTTCCAGAAGTGCTTCCCGTCGCAATCCTGGCAGGGTTGCCCCTCGCGCAACAGGGTATAGACCGGACAGACCAATTTGTACTCGTGCAGTGTCTGGACGATGGGGATGCCCGCACGCCGCAACGGCCCGAGGATAGCTGTAGTGAGCTGTCCATAGTAGATCTGCAGGTGGGCGATATCCGGCCGGGGCTCGGCCAGGAGTCTCTCCAGGGCCTGTCTCGCTCGCCGGGAGTAGATAAAGTCGAGTAAGTCCCCGGCAGAAGGGGACTGGAAATCGACCGCGTCCGGGAAGTAGCGAGCCCATTCCGTTGGCTGGTTTTCGGAGTGCTGAGCTGTGAAGGGGATGACGCGGTGCCCCTTACCCTCCAGCAACTCGGTTAGAGAGAAGAAGTAGCGGTCTGATCCCCCTCTCACAAAGTAGTTTTGGGAGATGTTGAGAACCTCCCTGAGAGCCCCTGTCACGGTTGAAGCTTGCCACATGCATTTACCCTATCAAGGATCATCCTATAAGTAAACTCCAGTCCTGTTGAACGTCTGTGTCGCACCTGACAGTTATGTTGCAAAAACCTGAGGTGCTTAAAAGGAGGGATTGAATCATAAATGCAGTTTATTGAGAGGCTATTCGGAGTTGCAGCCTCACAGCACTTGCTATGCTGCCCTGGCTGGCGTGGTTAAACTGGCATGCAGAATATTTGGGAGCATCCATGCACTCCTCGCGCGAGGGCAGGACATACACGCCGTTTTTAGGTGAGACAGCACCGATGCGCCGCAACCGCCGCTACATCGCCACGCACGGACTCGACTGGGCTTTAGAAGGCAACGAGTACGAAAAGACAATCCAGCTCATAGGCTCTCCGACTGCACCGCTCAATCAGCGGCGACTTGGATAGTCGTTCCTGTTTTGCGGAGGCGTTCTACAAGCACATCCCCAAGACCGGTCGCCGGGGTTAGCACGCCGCCGCGCTCCCGGCCGCCGGGCAATGCATCGGTATCCAACACCAGAGCCAGGGCCGACTCGCACAAAAACTTGACCGTGGCACGGTTGCCCGGATCTCCCTGCTCGGCAATCAGCACGCGTATCTTGCGTCCGTCACCGGCGATTGCAATCAACTCACAGCGGAACCACCCCTCATCCATGGTTTTCTGAGAGGGAC
>JACMIX010000468.1 GCA_014380935.1 Gloeobacterales cyanobacterium ES-bin-141
GCGTTACAAGTTATTGGGCAAGAGTGGTCTGCGCGTGTCCGAGTTGTGCCTTGGCACAATGACCTTTGGCGAAGACTGGGATTTTGGTGCTTCACAAGAAGAAAGCCGCAAGATCTTCGACACCTTCGTCGCGGCGGGAGGCAACTTTTTTGACACGGCCAACGCCTATACCAACGGCACGAGCGAGAAGTTCCTGGGCGAGTTCATCGCCGACGAGCGTGACAAGTTTGTCGTGGCAACCAAGTACACAGCCAATACCCGCCCTGGTGATCCCAATGCCGGCGGCAACGCACGCAAAAGCCTGGTTCAGGCAGTCGAGGGCAGCCTGAAGCGGCTGGGCAGTGAATACATCGACTTGCTCTGGGTGCATGCTTGGGATTTCATGACACCGGTCGAAGAAGTGATGCGCTCGCTCGATGACCTGGTGAGAGCGGGCAAAGTTCTCTACATCGGTATCTCGGACGCCCCTGCCTGGATCGTCTCCCAGGCGAATACACTCGCGCAATGCCACGGCTGGTCACAGTTTGTCGGCTTGCAGATTGAATATTCGCTGATCGAGCGCACCCCTGAGCGCGACCTGATGCCCATGGCCCATGCGTTCGGGATGGCGGTCACACCCTGGAGCCCACTTGCAAGCGGCATTCTCACCGGCAAGTACAACAAGAACGGTGGTGCCCCATCTGATACTGGCACTCAGGGCGGCAGTGAGAAGAACCGGCTTGACGGCGGCATGATGACTGGGATGCACCAGGTAAACGAGCGCAATCTAACCATCGCGGCCGAGGTCGTCAGTATTGCCGAGAGCATCGAGCGTTCGCCCTCGCAAGTATCGCTTTGCTGGTTGCGCAAGCAGGGTGAGACGGTTATCCCGATCATCGGTTCGCGCAAGGCCTCACAAATAGAGGACAACCTTGCCTGTCTTGAATTTGAGCTTACTCCTGAGCAGACGCAGCGTCTGAACGAAGTATCCAAAATCGAGCTGGGCTTCCCGCACGACTTCCTCAAGGGAGAAATGGGCAGCAGCTTCGTTCACGGCGGCACCCTCGAACTCATCGACAACCCCCGTCGCTAACTCCTTAGGCTGTCGCCCCGCCGCAGCTTGAACCTGCACCCGCTGTACAGCCAAAACAGTGGGGACCAACCTGGATGAGGCGTCCTTCCAGTTCTTCGGGGGTCGCCTCGAAGATGGTTCTGGGGAGCGCCATGTCGAGCATCTGGTTGAAGTCGCAGTCGTAGAGCTTGCCGTCCCAGCTGACCGATAGGGTGGAGCGGCACATCAGACCCTCCACGGCACTCGGATTGAAGGCGTTGACCAGCCGCTCCATATAGGCCTCCAGATTGCCCGATTCGACCAGGAACTCGAGGAAGCGGCTGATCGGCATGTTGGTGATCGTGTAAAGGTGGTTGAATTGCACGTCGTAACGGCGTTTCAATTCGCGCTTCCACTCTCTTTCAAGCGAGTTCTGGTTGCCGGGTAGAAATGCGCCCACGGGATTTGTGACCAGGTTAAGCACCAGGCCCGTCTCGTCTCCGTAGCCCAGTTCGTTAAAGCGGCGTAGGGCCTGAATGGAATCCTCGAAAACACCATCGCCTCGCTGAGCATCCGTCTGTCTGGGAGCCCAGGACGGCAGTGATGCAACTACCTCGACCCGGTGTGCAGCTAGAAAGTCGGGTAGGTCTGCGTAGTTGGGTAGACGGGTAATGGTGAGATTGCAGCGGTCCATGACGTGGCAGCCAAGGGCACGAGCCCGTTCGACTATCTCACGGAAGTGGGGGTGCAGTTCGGGCGCACCGCCGGTGATGTCTACAGTCTGAATCCGGCTCCTCTCGAGCAAAGAAAAACACGCCTCGATTACCGCACGGGGCATGACCTCCTGGCGGTCCGGACCCGCATCTACGTGACAGTGTCGGCAGGTCTGGTTGCAACGCTTACCGAGATTGAGTTGCAGCACCTCGACACCGCGCGCTTTGAGCGGTCCCCGTCCGGCACTATCAAGCGCTTCAGGAAACGACCGGTCAAGTGGCAGTCCTGAGAGCATGTTTTGCTGACTTGAAGCAGAGGCGAGTGGATGCTCACGCTTCTGGAGGGTCGGATTGACTTTGATCACCATCGATTACCTTTTTGGGAGGTCAGGACACGCGGGCACTGCCCTTACATAGAAACTTTGTGGACGTGGGCGCGCATCTGGAGACCGTGGACGAGCGCTGAGCCGCCGCGAATCGCCGCCGCTACGTGAATTGCCTCGGTCATTTGTTCGAGGTCGGCACCCTTCTCCAGGCAGGCCGAGCTGTACGCGTCGATGCAGTATGCACACTGGACTGTGTGAGAAACGGCGAGCGCAATGAGTGCCTTTTCCCGCTCTGAAAGGGCACCATCGGCAAATACAGCCCCGTACCAGGCCATGAATTTTTCCCAAAGTTGCGGTGCATCTTTGCCGATATCAGGAAAGTTTGCCAGGTCTTTGGGATCGTAATAGGTATCCATCTGAGAAGCCCCTCGCCTGAAGTAGTGGGCAGGCATCAACAGCTTCTCCAGTGTGGCTCAGTGCGAGCGACGCTGTAACAAGTGCGTGCAGCTATGTGACCTCGGGGAGAACCTTGTACTTCGAAAGCATCAGGTTTTATAATCCTTGCGCTGAGTGTGCTAATCGTGCCATTTCTACTTGTCGATCTATCCACACCTGTGGCTGCACCCTTCTCGAAACATATTAGCGACAATTGATCAACCTGGACACGGGCTGTCGCGTGAAAATGACTCTCGATTGGGCAAGCCGCCTGAATGCGCGGTTGCGGTTGCTAGTCTCGGTGGTGGTCGCGGCCATCGCCTACTGGTTGCCGGTACCGAAGATGCAGGCTCTCACGCACACTCTGGTCGCCTGGGAAGCAGGCGTCTTCTGCTTTTTGCTCCTGGCCTGGGTGATCATCGTCAGCACGGACCCTGACGGCGTGCGCCGCAACGCGCAGGCACAGGACGAGAGTGCTACTGCGATCTTTGTGCTGGTAATCTGTGCCGCCTGCGCGAGCCTGTTTGCCGTCGCCCTATTGCTGGTTGGTTCCGAGCCCGGTAGAGGTAGCCTGCTGGGTGTGGATGTGGCACTCACGGTCTTTTCTGTATTCGAGTCGTGGCTGCTGGTACATACAGCCTTTGCACTGCACTATGCCCATGGCTACTATCGCAATCCTGCCGGTGTGGACGCTCTCGGTGACGGGCTGGACTTTCCCGGCGAAAAGCGACCGGAGTATCTGGACTTCGCTTATTTTTCGTTTGTGATTGGCATGACTTCGCAAGTCTCGGACGTCGCGATCACCTCGCGCTCAATACGGCGGCTGGCACTCATTCACGGGTTGATTTCCTTTGTCTTCAACACAATCATCCTGGCCTCGAGCGTCAATGTCGTGGCCGGACTACTCGGCTAATCGGTATCAAAGGTTTACGTTCGGCCCGATACTGCTAGTTACAAGATCTCCCTGTAAGCTTTACCTGAATTTATTAGTGGTTGAGTTTACCCAATGATTCTTGATAAGCTGCCTGCCAAGAAAGTCCTGCTGTCTGTTGGTACAATTACTGTGCTGGGTGCATTGCTGGTTGTGGGCTTTAAGCTCACCCATCCTCCGGTTTCAGACACAGATTATAAAAGTCGCATGGACGCGAAGACTTTCTTTGCCAAAAACGGCAAAGATGCGGATGAGGAGAGTCTACCAATTATTAACGGGCGACTGGAGTGGCTGCGGGAACGCTACGGTCCACCGCCCGCTGATTTCGCCCAGCGCCTGATTCGTGAGTGGGAGAAGCAGCAACGCCGCTACCCTAACCAGGTACCTGGAGCCGTGCTGACGGAAGGTAGCCCGCTCTGGACTTCAATCGGACCAAGAAATGCTGTACTTACCCAAAATGGGGTGAGCCTGAACGTGACGGACAGTGGTCGTCTACGCACGATCCTCCCCCATCCGACCGATCCAAACATAGTATATATTTTAACGTCTGGTGGTGGTATCTTCAAAACCACTAACTTCACCTCTGCACGCAGCCTGTGGAAACCGATTACCGATACACTTCTGACCACTTCCGGTGGATCGATGTCTTTCGGGCGAGATCCCGGAACCATTTATCTGGGCCTGGGGGATCCCTTCGACTATGCGGTCGGTGGTGTCGTGGTCAAAACGACCAACGGTGGCGATAGCTGGTCGTCCTACGTAACCCTCGCCAATGCCAAACTTGTGACTGACATCAAAGTCGATACAAGCGGTACGACCGATGTTGTCCTGGTGGGTACAGACGTCGGTGTTTTTCGTTCGACGGACGGGGGCGCAACCTACACAGCCGTACCGCAAATCTCCGGTGCTCCGCTTAGCTTGTATGCCTGGAGCCTGGTAAAGACCAGTGCCGGCTGGCTTGTCTCGGTCGCGGATCAGGCCACCGGCATCTCGACTCTCTATCTCTCAACAGACCGTGGGGCCAACTGGGGTCCTGTGAGTGGTAGTCCGACGGGCGCTGGTCGTACAACCCTGGGAGTCGGGGCACCGGGTGATAGTGTCGTCTATGCCTATGCAGCCACCACTGCCGATGCTGCACAACTGGATCTATTCCGCTCCGCCGACGGTGGCCTAACCTGGACAGCTCTTGGCATTACCGATAAAGCTCCCACCAACCCAAACAACGACCAGCCCACCATGGACCTGATGGCTGGGCAAGCCTTCTATAACCAGATGATTCTGGTCGATCCAAACGACGATTCGCGCAACACGGTCTACTTGGGCGGGCAACTGAGCAGTGCAAAGTCAACGAACGGTGGCCAATCCTGGACTTTGCTATCGAACTGGTTGGCGCAGTACGGTCTGCCTTACGTTCATGCTGATTTCCATACGGCGGCAATCTCCAATGCCACCGGCAGCCCAACCCTATTGTTTGGTTCCGACGGTGGCCTATTTGTGGGTACCAACGGCGGCACACAGTGGGACAGCTCAAAAAATAAAAGCATTGTTAGCCACCTGATCTATGCCCTCTCCACGAGCGGTACTGATTCGGACAACATCACCATCGGTTTGCAGGACAACGGTACCCGCGTAAGGCTCGCTTCCACGGGCACCTTTAATCAGACCATCGGCGGCGACGGTTTTGGCACGGGTTGGAGTCAGGCGAACGGCCAGTATGTAATTGGCAGCCTTTACTTCAACATCATCAAGTACAGCGAAGTTGTTCCCAATCGGCAGCGCAAGTGGGAATCCGCCAGGGGGATCAATACCAGCGATGGCAGCTTCTATACGCCAATAGCGACTCCAACTGCCGTGGCTGATCCGAGTGGCGCGGTGTTCTTTACGGCCACCAAGCGCTTTGTGTACAAGACTACCAATGGTGGTCAGAACTGGGTCGCGCTCTTCAAGGGTCAGCCTGGGACGACCTATTTCCGCGCCACTGCTCACAGTGTCGGTGTCCATCCAACGAACCTGAACCGGATTGCCGTCTGTGGACCCGGCGGGACTCTCTACATCACGACGGATGGCGGCGTGAACTGGCAGGCGCAGGACAACAAGGTCTCAGACTACGCCGGGTTTAATTCCAACGTTGCCTGGGCAAACGACGACACCCTGTACGTCTCCTCAGAAAACCCGAACGGCCAATCGTTCTACGTGGTCAAATCCACTGACGGTGGTGTGACTTGGGAGGCTGCGAGTAATGGCTTACCGCTTGTCCCTGTCTCTAAAGTGTTGGTCAGTCAGAAAGATCCGTCGGGCGAGACCCTTTACGCGGCGACTGCGATCGGCGTGTACGAAAGCACCGATGGTGGTAGCAACTGGCATTTGTTCGGTGCTGGGCTACCGGCAGCGAGGGTTAGCGACCTGTATATGCCTGCTGATGGCAGCTTCATGCGCGTCGCCACATATGGTCGAGGACTCTGGCAAATAACCCTCCCTTAGTTTGGTAGGGAGCGTTAGACGCGCATGCGCCCAGTTTCATTGGTACTTCGCGATGAATTCTCGCTTTTTGAGCGCCGCCTCCGCTCAGCCGCGTAACAGCCTCAGGCCACTGAGCGTTACCAGGACGGTCGAGCCCTCGTGGCCGATCACCCC
>JACMIX010000469.1 GCA_014380935.1 Gloeobacterales cyanobacterium ES-bin-141
AAAAAACCGACCGTCACCGCCGCCGCCTACACAGAGTCTGTGGCCGGGGCCAAAAGTACAAAGCTCTTCGACATCGACACGGGGCTCGATGTGCTGGTGTTTCAGGATCCGCCCAACGACGGCACTCTGCAGACTATCGGTCCGCTTGGCGTCGATTTTGGTCCCCAGACCGGCTTCGATATCCTCACCGACCCGAACGGCGTCAACCGCGCCTTTGCCGCCTCGGGTTCGGTCCTCTACACGATCGATCTGCTGAGCGGCAAGGCGACCAGGGTCGGCCCGATCGGCAACGGTTCGCTCAGGCTCGTCGGTCTTGCCGTTGCACCCGGCTAATCCACAATTCGCTTCGAGCAGGCGAAATATACATCCAATCATGGTCTCACAGGCGTACTTGCTGAGGGATGAGCTTACACTTGAAACCCTTCACCCATGCCCCCCAAGCCCCTGGACAAGCCGTCGGCCAACCGACAGCCCGGCTCAGACACAGAACTGGTCCGTGCCCTCGTCGCGGGTCGGCTCGATGCCCTGGGCTTGCTCTACGACCGCTATGGCGCCCTTGTCTATGGGCTTGCCCTTTCCGTCCTCACCAGTCCCCAGGAAGCCGAAGACCTCAGTCAGGAAATTTTTCTGGCTTTTTGTCGCAACTGTAAATATAACCCCGAGCGCGGAAGCCTGGGCAGTTACTTGATTACCCTGACTCGCTCGCGGGCAATTGACAGGCTTCGTTCACGCGACCGGGCTTCAAAGCTCCTGCGGCGCTGGGGTCAAGTCGCGGTCAACGAGCCCCTACCGCTCACCCCGATCGAGCATGCGACCCTCAGCGAGAATGCTCAGCAGGTCCGCGAGGCCCTGGCTCGGTTGCCGTCCAACCAGCGTCAGGTGATCGAGCTGTCCTATTTCAAGGGTCTGAGCCAGGCGGAGATCGCCAGTCAATTGAACACGCCCCTTGGCACCGTCAAAAGTTGGGTGCGCCGCGGCCTACTCGACTTGCGGCAGTCGCTGCAAGATTTTGTTGGATGATCCCCCATGCCTAATACCCCAGATCCAGAATTTCCCGAAGAGATGATCGACTACGTCCTGGACGAGTCCCCGGAGGAGGCCAGTGCCTTTGCGGATCGGCTCAAAGCCGATCCGCAGTTGGCAACCGAGGTCGGCCAGCTGCGGCAGACCCTCGAAGCGCTCGCCTACTCGGCGATCACTCCGCCGCCACCGGGGGCGCGGCAGGCTCTCCTGAAAGCGGCCAGGCCCGTCTGGCAGCGGTTGCCCTGGAGCCGACTTGCCGCCGTCGCTGCCGCCCTGGTGGCTGTGGTCCTCGGTTTTGACAATGTTCGCCTGCGCCAGGAGCAGCAACTGCTCAAAGAAGTGGCTATCACCCTCCAGCAGCCAAATGTGCTTTTGCTGTTTGCCATGCAGGGAGCCGGTACGGCCCCTGCCGCTCGCGGCAGTATTGCGATGGATTTAGACGAGCAGCGGGCGGCTGTCGCCATCGAGAATCTACCTTCCCCCCCAGAGGGTCAGGTCTATTTACTCTGGGCCGCGATGGAAAAGGGTCAGGTACCGTGCGGGCAGTTGCGGCTTGGCCCCACGGGCAAAGTGACCAACCAGTTTCCAATCCCGGTCGGTGCCTACACTTCGCCGATTGCCAGACTGTTCGTCACCCTGGAGACGACACCCGATGCCCGCACACCGAGCGGCCCAGCTGTGATGACTTCTCTGTAGCCGTGCTGTTTACGAGCGGCCCTTGTTCGCGCCGCAGGAGTGGAAAAAAGTTGTTAAAAGTAGAGTGATCGCGGGTACTTTCAGGGCAGTATTGGTCAGGCTTCCTTGATCTGGGCGCTGTCCCTTCACCATGCCCAAAACTCCTCCACCCGGTCCAGCCTTGCCGCTACGACGTCTAGTGGTTTGGCTTCGCCGCTACCCTCTTTTGCGGATGCAGAGTAGTAAGCTCCGTAGGCCCGTCGCACCTGAACAATGGCTGCGCAAGTTGGCCCTGCCCGCGTTTTTCGCCAGGCCAGGCGAGCAGCCCGCCGCGGCCGAGCACCGCTCAGAGGCGACATCGGCTACACCGTCTCGCGCCTGGGTTCAGGCATACTCGCCCTATCTCATCGCTGTCCTGAGCGTCACGATCGCCCTGCTGCTTGCAATCTGGATCGCCCCGGCCCTGGGGTTGTTCCCGCTCATGTTGTTGTTTACAGCAGTCGTCGTCAGTGCCCTCTACGGTGGCATGAAAGCAGGCTTTCTGGCGATTGCCCTGACCCTCGCAGGCAGTGCCTTCTTTCCGCTCTTCTCGCTTGCCAGTGAGGCTGACCGGCTGCGGCTTCTCCTCTTCCTCTTCACAGCGACGCTGGTCGTGTTGCTCAACTCGCTGGTACATAGTCGCTCCGAAAACCAGGCGCAGATTGCAGAGTTGCAGAAGCTCGACCGGCTTAAAGACGACTTCTTAAGTACGGTCTCCCACGAGTTGCGCACTCCGATTGCCAATATGACGATGGCAATCCACATGCTCAAAAGGCCGATTCCCGCAGAAAAGCGCGAACAATACCTGCGTATTCTCGAAAAAGAGTGCGCCCGCGAAGCAGATCTGCTCAACGACAGCCTCGATCTGCAGCGGATCGAAGCCAGCAGCAGACCGCTCCGGCTCGAAGCCATTCTTTTGCAAGAATGGCTGCCACGCGTCGTCGAACCTTACTTTTTGCAGGCTCAGCAACGCAGCCAGCAGCTTGTCTTGAAGGTCAGCCCCGACCTTGCCCCGCTCACCACCGACAGCATCAGCCTTGAGCGCATCGTCAGCGAGCTGATTCACAACGCCTGCAAGTACACCCCGGCTGGCGGTGTGCTCACGATTCAGGCCACCCTGAACGGCGAACGGGGACTGCAGCTGAGCGTGAGCAACACCGGCATCGAAATCCCGCCGCAGGAGTTGCTCTATATTTTTGACCGCTTCTACCGCATTCCGAACAATGACCCCTGGGACCAGGGCGGCACCGGGCTCGGGCTTGCCCTGGTCAAAAAACTGGTTGAGTACCTGGGCGGTATTATCGCTGTCGAAAGCGCAGCCAACCGGACTGTATTCACCATCGAACTACCGACGGTTCT
>JACMIX010000470.1 GCA_014380935.1 Gloeobacterales cyanobacterium ES-bin-141
GAACCAGGCTTGCCACATCCAGGGCATAGTCCTCCAGCCCGTAGCTACCGTCCGACGGCACAAAGCCACCAAAACCGCGCAGGTTGGGGACAAAACATTGGACATTGTCTAATAGCCCGGTTACTGCTGCCCAGGTACGGGCCGATCCACCGAAGTGATGCAAGAAGATCAAGGAGGGTGTACTGACGGACACCCTCTATACCTCGACTTTAAGCATGGCGGGCTGGCCTGTCACTTCGAACATCTCGCCGTGGGGCACGATGGTAATCTGGCCAAACTCCTCGAGCAGCTCGCGGTAGGCATGGGCCACAGGACGGGGCTGCCGCTGCAAGTCATAGAGCCCGCAGGCATTAACATGACCCTCCTTCTTAGCAAGGCCCAGGTCCCAATCGATCTGGTCGATCAGGCTGTACCAGGTAAAGCCCAGGACCGGAACACCGTCTTTGCGCATTTGTAGAATGTTGATCCACTGCTTCCAGAGCCAGCTCGGAGCCATGTCAGGATCAAAGTGGTTGGTCTCGGTGTGCATAACGGGCTTTTTGTAGCGTTGGTAGTATTCATGGGTGATCTGGTACCAACCCAGGACACCCTCGGCCTGCTCAAGCTTGCCGCAGGGCAGGAGAATACGTTCGTTGCGGCCATAGTAGTCGTTGCCCATGACCTGGTATCCCGGCGGCTCTCCGGCCATGAACCAGTCGTACTCGGCGCGGGTGAGACCGTTGTCCATCATGTAGATGCATACATCGGCATCCGGGGGATGTGCGTAGAGCAAGTCAAAGGACAAGAAGCGTAGTTTGTTGGCGAGAATGACCTCGAAGGAGGGGGTGGCCTTGGCTTCGTGCAGGTACTCTGCACTCTCACTCTGGACAATCACCACATCCGGGCGGTAACGGGCAATACTCTGAGTTGCCATGATACTCGCGGCAACACAATGCTTCATGGCGGTAACAAAAGCCCGGTCGGACTTGAGCTGCTCATTCCAGAGACCGTCTTTGGCACTGAAGTGAGCCGTGATATAGATTTCATTCACCGGGGTGTAGTAGCGAACCCATGGGTAGCGTTCAGCCACGGCACCGGCGTAGTCGGCAAAGTGCAAGGGCAGCTCAGGGTTCTGAAAATCTCCCAGCCAGTCGGGAACTCCGAAATGCAATAGGTCGAGGATCGGCGTAATTTCCAACTGCTGCATCTCAGCCATGACCTGGTCAGCAAAACTCCAGTCATAACGTCCCGGTCCCAGGTGTGTCAGGTGGTAAGGCAGGCCGTAGCGCAGGACCTTGAGCCCGAGATCGTGCACCAGATGCAAGTCTTTAAGCCAGTTGTCGTAGTGCCCGCACTCGGCCAGCAGATCGCGCCGGACCTTACCGTGTTCAATCGTGGGGTAGGAGCACTCGATCCCGGTTGCAAACATAAAATTGCCCGGGTGGCCCGTGGGTTGGCCCCGGCCATCTTTGCCCGCCGCTCCACCGAACTGGTCACCCGCGTAGTTGCTTTCGCCCCGTGCGGCCTTGATGAGTTCTAGAAATCCTTGCGTCATTGTGATCCTCCTTGTTAGGCTTCTGCACGTCGTAAACGTTCAATAAAGCAGTCGGCAATCCGTAGCGAGAGAGCCATGATCGTAAGGGCCGGGTTCACACTCAGGGCGCTAGGAAAAACGGCATTATCGGCAATATAAAGATTGGGAATATCAAAGCTGCGGCCCTCGGGGTCTACTACAGCCTGGTCAGGGTCCCGGCCCATTCGGCAGGTGCCGATGATGTGAGCGTTGCGAGCAAAAGTCCAGGTAGCGGTAGCCCCGGCAGCCTCCCAGATCTGGCGCATCAGAGCCTCGGCGTGGGCGTTCATCCGCCGCTCGTTTTCGCCGTTGGTGAAGTGTACTCGGGGTTTGGGTAGTCCCCGCTTGTCGAGTTCGTCCGTCAGTTCCAGATAGTTATGAGCATAGGGCAGGCATTCGCCCAGGATGTTGATCCCGGCGGTGTGGTTGTAGCGCAGCATGTGGGTCTTGAGGGGATCACCCCAGAGCCCCTTGCCCCGCGCTACTTGCGAAGCGTAGGTGACGGGCATGACCCCGATGCTCTGCAGCAGATACCCCCCGGCAAAATCGGCACCGGCAGGACGGTGGGTGTCTTCTGAGATCAGCCCTCCGGGAATGCCTTTGTAGGGCCGGATGGTTTCAGGAAATTGTCCCCAGACCTGCACACCCGGATGGGCCATGAAGTTGCGGCCCACCTGCCCGCTGCTATTGGCAAGGTCGTGGAGCAGTAAGAGGCGAGGGGTCTCGATAGCCCCGGCACACAAAAATACCGCCCGGCAACGCTGACGTTCTTCACGGTCTCCCTGTCGGTAAACCACGCTGGTAATCCGGCCCGCAGCGTCCATTTCAAAACCGGTTACAAAAGCCCCGGAGCGCACCTCGGCTCCCCGAGTCAGGGCGAGAGGAATAAAGGTAACATCCATGCTCGCCTTGGCCCCGGTCGTACACCCGGCCTGACAAAACCCGCGGTTGGTGCAGGCCTGTCGCCAGCCCACCCCCGGCTGATAGTAGGGAGCCGAGAGGGCAGCGTTGGCTGCCGGTGAAGTACGAATACCCATGGCCCGGCAACCGCGCTCCATCAATTGAGCGGCTCCATTGAGGGGTAAAGGGGGCAGAGGATAGGAGGCACGCTCGGGTCCCCAGGGATAGGGCGAAGGCCCTGAAACTCCCAGGAAGCGCTCCAATTCGTCATAGTAAGGCTCCAGGTCCTGGTAGCCCAGAGGCCAGTCCACCCCTACACCAAAGTCGCTATGCAGCCGGAAGTCATCCGGTTGTGCCCTGGGTACATACGCGGTGTAGTGTAGCGTCGAGCCTCCCACACCGGTCCCCGAGTTGTTGCGCCCAAAAGCAATGGGGTCTTCCCCCGCACTCAGTCGCTCATCATTCCAAAAAAGCTTGGACTGGGCTTTTTCATCGGTCGCGAAGTCCTGGGCTGGGTTCCAGTGCTCCCCGGCCTCCAGAGCCACGACCTTGAGCCCCGCCTGGGCAAGCCGCGCGAGCAGGGGTGCCCCCCCGGCTCCAGTACCGATAATCACCGCATCGACTACCTCTTCAGGGCGGTAACTACTGTAGATGGGAGGCGACGTTGTACGAGGTGGTTGAGTAGACGTTACCGGGTCCACCGTCAGTGGTGCCCCGGCCACGGGCTCCCAGGACTCGCGTTCGTTCAGGCCGATAGCTCGCCAACCCTGGGCGTCCGCCATGCCTGCGTAACCAATTTCTTCCTGGGCTAGAGGGTGGCTGTAATAGGCCTCGGTCAACTCGGCCAGTAACTCCTCGAAGTATCGCCGGGCGGGAAGTTGCTCCCAGATCTGGCCCGGTGCCAGACCCGATTGGACAGCCTGCAAAACGGCGTCCTGGTCAGGACCCGTCAAAGTTACGAACCCGGTCTCGAACATCAACTGGGCACTCTGCTCAAGACCCCTCAGGCCGAGCCGGTGGGCTTCGAGATCCGGGGGCATCGTGGCGTAGCGCCAACCATCACCTTCCGCGACAGCCAGTCGTTGATGGAGTGCCCCGGCCAAGTCGATGGATCCGCGTTGAGTCTGGGGAAGCAACCGTGCCGCAACCGCCTCCAAAACAGCCATCGCCTGCTGGTCCAGGACCGTGGGATGCACATCCTGCTCACCCAGGCGTTGCTCCAGAGCAGTACGGGTTGGGGAAGTGACCCGTGCGGTCTTAAGCAGAGCACGCACGGTTCCTTCCGGGTAATTTGACTCCATCCACGACTCCTTGCGGTACATAGGCACAATCAGCGGCCTAGCTGCTCGAGAGCTTGCCGCCAGTCACCTCGACGATGCTACCCGTCATGAAGCTGCTGTCTTGGGAGGCCAAAAGTACGTAGACCGGGGCGAGTTCCTCCGGTTGTCCGGGGCGGCCCAAGGCGACTTCGTGCCCAAAATTATCAACTTCCTCAATTGGCATCGTAGCCGGAATATTGGGAGTCCACACAGGGCCGGGAGCAACGGCATTCACCCGGATCTTGCGCTCGCCCAGGCTCAGAGCCAGTGCTTTGGTGAAGGCATGGATAGCCCCCTTGCTCGCACAGTAATCCACCAGCAACTCGTTGCCCACCAGACCAACAATGCTACCGGTATTGATGATGGCATCTTCTTGAGAAAGGTAGGGTAGAGCTGCCTGGGCCATGTAAAAGTAGCCGAAAATATTGGTTTCCAGAGTGCGCCGAAACTGCTCTTCGCTGATGTCCTCAAAGCGCTTCTGGGCCATCTGGTAGGCAGCGTTGTTGACCAGGATGTTGAGCCGTCCCAGTTGTGCCACGGTCTCCTCGACTGCGCGCCGACAGTCCTCAGGCCGGCGTACGTCTCCCTGAATCACCAGACAGGTACGCCCCTGAGACTCGACCAGACCGCGGGTTACAGCAGCGTCATCCGTATGCTCATTAAAGAAAATAGCAACATCGGCACCCTCCATTGCAAAGGCGAGAGCTACAGCCCTCCCAATACCTGAGTCTCCCCCTGTGATCAGCGCAACTTTGCCCAGGAGCTTGTCCGCTGCCCGGTAGCTGGACATATCACTATCGGGCTTTGGATACATGTCTTCCTGGCTGGCTGGATATGCCAGCTTCTGGCCGGGAATATCGGCAGGCGTGGGGCGCGATTCTTTATCTAACATGGCAATGGCCTCTTGGTGTCAGTACAGGTTAGGTGCCAGATATAGCCACCTGAGCGCCACCGGGTTCAGGTAGCACAAATATAGGCCAGAAGTACAAAACCCACCTGTACCATGCTTACTGATCCTCCCCAATCCTGCATGTTCTAGCGACTATCGCCTATCTATCTTCGAGCATAGATATCGGACGTCAGTATGCCAGTCTTCGACAAAATTGTCGTCAAGCTCAAGGGGAATATAGGCGTTGTGCGGCGACTGTCCGAGGCACATGGAGTCTGGATAGCCCTACCTTCAGTGACCTGCGAGCAGACGGAAGCTGATACCAGGGAATATGAGGATACTCGTGGTGTTCCCAGTGGTAGCCAAAGTGATAACAACTCACGAAAGACCAGAAAGGTGAATAGCGACTGCTGTCGGCCCGGTGCCGGTTTGTATATCCCTCCCGGGGTCTCCGGTGGGGTAGATAAATCCCAAAATAAAACATTTGCAGCGAACTCAGTACGATAGGCAACAGCCAAAACAGCAATAGATTTATCGGTTGGATGTGAAATATCAGCGTGAGTACACAGAATGTCAGGTTGACGCCGACCAGCATCATCAAGCACTCTGGCCCACTCAAATAGCCCTTCATAAAAGTCAAGTACCAGATGAACATTCCCTTACCTTCACAAAAGTCCGGATCATCTTTGCTAGCCGGAGAGCGATGGTGCAGATAGTGTTTTTTCAGCAGATTTTTGTAGTTCAAAAACGCATAGGTTAATGATGTCGAATACCCTACCCAATCATTTATGCGCCGATTTTGATGAAATACAGTTCCATGCATAGCATCGTGGGCAGTGATAAAAAGTCCTGTGTGCAAGAATGCGCGTACAAGCATAACGGCCGCGATGATTAGCACAGGAATTTTTGCGGTATCAACTAGAAGCGTAGCAAGAAGACTAGTCCACCACGAAATCAATACAATAGCGGCTACAGCTAATCCCAGGTATGAATTCTCAGAGTATGCTGAATTTGCCTTGACACGGCTAATTGCGTTACTCATAAACCAACCAAAAACAAATACAAAAGCATGTCTCAAACCTGAGTCGTAGGAGCAAACTGTTTTCTTACGAGGAAAACTTGTTTTACAAAAGAACTGTTAACTTTAGTTAATGCTATTGGATCGCTGTGGCTGGCGAGTCTACCCGCAGTACTAACTTCTTGTCTAGTTTGAAGGGGAAAGATTACCAGAGGTCTGTCCAGGGGTTCATGCCATGCAGGTGATGTATATCCTGACCGACCTGTGACTCATTTGCTGTGCAGAACCCGCAATAGCTTGGCCATGGGTGGTGGTAGAGGCGCCTCAAAGCTCAGCCGTTTGGTGCTAACCGGGTGATCAAAGCTCAGGCGATGGGCGTGAAGTGCCTGACCGTCGAGACGAACGGGAGATTTGGCCGAACTGTAGAGTGGGTCACCCACGATGGGGTGCCCCATGAACAGGCAGTGGACACGGATCTGATGGGTTCGTCCCGTCTCCAAACTGAACTCCATCAGGGTAAAGTTGCCGAGCCGCTCGACAATACGCCAGTGCGTACGCGCGGCGCGGCCCCTTTCGACTACTGCCATTTTTTGGCGGTGAACAGGATGCCGACCTACGGGTGCGTCCACGACGCCCTCCGGTGCACTCGGAGCACCATAGACGATCGCCAGGTAATCTCGCCGCGCCGTCTTGTTCTGGATTTGCTGTTGGAGATGGTGATGGGCATGATCTGTCTTTGCCACCATCAGCAGGCCGCTCGTATCCTTGTCGAGGCGATGCACTATTCCCGGCCGCTCGACACCATTGATGCCGGAGAGACTTTCCCGACAATGGGCAAGCAACGCGTTGACAAGGGTGTGGTCGCTGTGGCCGGGGGCCGGGTGAACTACCAGACCCTGGGGTTTGTTGATGACGAGCAGTTCCTCGTCTTCGTAGACAATTTCGAGGGGCAGCGGTTGGGCACCGAGTTCGAGAATTTGATTGGGGGGAATCACGATCTCGATGCGGTCGCCTGCCCGCAGGCTGTCACGGGGTTTGCAGCCCAGCCCGTTCACCCGGATTTGACCTTGAGAAATAAGCTTCTGAATCCGGGCACGAGACAACGGCGTCTGCTCGGCTAGCCAGGCATCAAGGCGCGTGGTCGGGGGGTCCTGAGGGACCTCCAGGTTGAGTGGGGTTGGGTCGGACACGGCTTTCTCCCCAGAGGGTTCCGATGATGAGGCAGGCAAGACCCAGGTTGATGGCAATATCGGCTCCGTTGAAGACTGGAAACTGAATAAGGCGTAGATCGAGAAAGTCGGTGACTTTGCCGTCCATAAATCGGTCCAGACCGTTGCCGATCGCACCGGCCAGAATAAAGCCATAGCCCAGTTGCTCGAGGATGCCAAGGCGGGGACCGAGCAGGCCGTAGGCGATCAGGCCCAGACTAACTCCGAACGACACCCACTTAAGCCATTCGCTGCCACCTACGAACAGGCTGAAGGCAGCACCGCTGTTTTCAACCAGTGTGAGGTGAAAGACCCCCGGCCAGAGGGCCAGACTCGCGCCCGGTTCGAGCAGGGACACAGCCCACAGCTTGGTAAGCCGGTCGATGGCGACAGCTACTACCGCTACCAGCCACAGCCAGGAATTCTTGGCAAGTGAGTCCACGGTCGTTTCTCCAGCCGGTTTGGGGAATGGGGTGGATTAGAGGCTGGTCAGCACAGCGCGGGCCGCCTGCAAAGTTTGGTCAATGTCCGCCTCTGTGTGCGCCAGTGACATAAATCCCGCTTCGAACTGCGAGGGTGCCAGGTACACGCCCCGCTCCAGCATGCCCCTGTGAAAGCGGGCAAACTTATCCAGATCGGAGCGTTTTGCGTCGGCAAAATTCTCGATCGGCCCGTCGGTAAAGAACAGGGTAAACATCGCCCCGACACGGTTGCTGTGGGTCGTATGGCCGGTCGTGCGGGCGATGGCTGTGAGCCCGTCTGCGAGCCGTGCCGAGAGTGTTTCGAGCCGCTCGTAGGTCCCCGGGCGTTGAAGAATCTCAAGGGTCTTGATCCCGGCGGTCATGGCGAGAGGATTGCCGCTCAGTGTGCCGGCCTGGTACACCGGACCCGCCGGGGCAACCATCTCCATGATCTTGCGCTTGCCTGCGTATGCGCCAACCGGCAAGCCGCCGCCGATAATCTTGCCCAGGCAGGTGAGGTCGGGATCGATACCGAGGCGTGCCTGCGCTCCACCGTAGGAGAGCCGGAAGCCAGTCATGACTTCATCAAAAATCAGCAATGCCCCGTGCGCACGCGTCAGTTCGCGCAAACCCTCCAGGAAACCGGGCGCGGGTACCAGGCAGCCTGCGTTACCGACCACCGGTTCGAGGATGATCCCGGCAATATCCTCGGGGTAGCGCTCGAAGATGGCCCGGACTGCCTCCAGGTCGTTATAGGGAGCGGTGAGCGTGCTTGCGGTCGTGGATTTGGGTACACCGGGCGAATCGGGCAAACCCAATGTCGCGACCCCGGAGCCCGCCTGCACCAGCAGCATGTCGGCGTGACCGTGGTAGCAACCCTCGAACTTGACGAACTTCTCGCGGCCCGTGTAGGCGCGGGCCAGCCGCAGGGCGGACATGGTGGCTTCGGTGCCCGAGTTGACGAAGCGGACCATTTCAACCGAGGGAATCGCGTCGATGACCATCTGAGCAAGCTGGTTTTCCAGGCGTGTCGGTGCGCCGTAGCTCGTTCCGCGCGGCAGGGCCTCGGCCAGGGCCGCAATCACCTCCGGGTGAGCGTGACCGACAATCGAAGGCCCCCAGGTGTTGATGTACTCGATGTAGCGGTTGCCATCGACGTCCCACAGGTACGCGCCCTCAGCGCGTTCGATGAAAACCGGCTCAGAGCCAACTGATTTGAAGGCGCGCACGGGGGAGTTGACGCCGCCCGGCATCAGTTCCTTGGCCTGGGTGAATAGTTGGTGGGATTGGGTTGTCTGAAAAGCGCTCGTGACCACGCAGGTTCTCCCGTTGCTTTTGATAGGGATTTTGCCATGACCAGCGTAACCTACGTACGATTGCGGGCTCGTAGGGCTTACAATGCGCACGGGTTAAAGCCACGAGCATGCATGCCACAGCAACTGACACTAAATTTTCCGGGCGGGTCCGTCCATTTTGCCCTGCCGCTTCCGGCTGTGCAAAAGCTGGAGTCCGAGCTGCAGACGCTCATCGAGCATCTGCGGGTTGCCGGTAGCCAGACCGGTAAAAAACGCCCTCAGCCTTCGATGGATTACCTGTTCAACGACGGGGTCCGCGTCGAGCTATTCTGCAACCCGAACCTCTGGGCTTCACCATTTGCTGCCAAGGTCCTGCTCACGCTCAAGTCCGAGCAGGTACGTCTATCCGTAGAAGTCGAACTCAGCCAGCTCCGCGAGGACCTCCAGCAGTATCTCCAGAACGTGGCTACACCGTAGGTCCTGCATGCTGCGATACATCCGCGCCCTGCTACTCACCGCAACTTTAGTCGTAGGTGGCATGGCGCTTCCTGCCAGCACCGAGACTCTCCGGGATCACCTGCGGCGCTACCCATCCATCAATCAACCGCTTGCGCTTGAAGAAGCGCGCGGTGAACTGGTCTACCCGGACTGGTTCGCCGGTACCTGGCAGGTCCGCACGACCCTGGTCGATCTCACCGCACCGCTCGGAGACAAGGTCATCAACCGCGAAGCATTCGAGGCAAGCCGGGCACTGAAGGGTAAGCCCGTCACCTTCCAGGCCCGTTTCGTGCGCAATACCCGCAGAGCAGTAGTCGCGGACCTGCGCTTCAACGCCCGCTCAATTGCCTCCGCCTACCTCGGTAAAGACAACGTCTTGAATGTCGAGGTGAGGCCCGACAACCCGAACCGCCAGCTGCTTACTCTGCGCGGTGACCGACGCGGCGACCTCATCACCCTCCGCCGCCGCACCGAGCAGCCCGGCCAGGGCCGCTTCGACACTGCCGAGCTGTATCAGCAAACTTTTAGTGGTGGTGGACGGATTCCCAACCTGCGCACCATCGAGACGACGACACTTTACAAACTCGGAACAGACCGGCGCATTCAGGCCGAACAACTGACCGCCGTCTATCTGGACCCACGCGATCCCCAATACTTCGATGCCCGCGACCGTCCTGTCACTCTGTATCGCTACCAGCTGGAGTTTGAGCCCCTTAAGCAGGCGGGAACAGCCGCTCGAACCTCACCCGCACTTGCGGAAAGGCCAACGGTACAAGACTAGCCTCTTGTGGGTACAGGTCTTCGCGTCCGTAACCCTCTGGTCCGGGTTCGCGCAGGACGAAAACTCTCCGCTCCTGCACATCGATAATCCAGTAATCAGTAAGCCCCGCTCGGGCGTAAATTCTGGCTTTCTGCTCGCGGTCGTATTGCAGCGAGGAGTCAGCCACTTCAACGACCAGGAAAACATCCTGCGCACTCGGATGACGGTCTGCATACTGGCGAGGATGGGTACGGACTACGGTGATGTCAGGTTCAGGTTCTGATGTGCCACCTATCTGAATGGGTTCCTGGGTGCGGACAGTGGCTTGGGCCAGGAGCACTCTCAGATAATCTGCGGCGCATTGTGTGGTTGCCGAATGCAGAGGGCCTTTGGGGCTCATGGGTACGACTTGCCCCTCGATGAGTTCTACACGTTCCTCCGGGGCAAGGATTCCTAGCTGCGCCATCCGGTGGTACTCTTCAACAGTCCAGGAGCGTACGTCCTTGAGAGATAAGACCATGGGAAAATTGACTTCTGGTATAGCTATTTTAAAGTAACTACCCATAGCAGCGACCCGTTGCTACATGACTTGAGTTGAACACTACGACCCGACCAACAAAATCTCAAAATCTATGACGACTCTGCCAAAGAACTGGTTTTCGAGCAGCCTGCTGTGGAACTGGTTGCAACGTCTGGCACTGAAGGATGTACCTTTGCAGGTCTGGTGGGAGCGGAGCTTTCCGGCCCGGTTGCAACACGCGCTCGAGAACTGGGGTGCCACGAGCCTAGTGGGCCGCCTCGCCGAACCGCTCGGGTTGCTGGTCTTGTGCTTGGTGCTTGCGGTTTCGCCCTTCGTCTCGACTACGACCGTGGGTATCCTGCTCGTTGCCGCCCTGGGTGCGTGGGTGCTGCTTGTGCTCAAACCCCGTTTCTGCCCCGCTGTGGCTTTGCCGGTGCTGGCCTTCTGGCTGGCCGGGTCGGTCTCGCTCGCCTCGTCTCAGTGGTTCACGACCAGTCTGGACGGCTGGCTTAAGTTAACCCTTTACGTGGCTGGTTTTGCTCTGGGTGCCCACCTGCTGCAACGGGCCGCCTACCGGACTGCGGCGATCGCTACTTATCTGCTGGTCAGTCTCCCGGTCTCGGGTTACGGCCTGTGGCAGTGGGTATACGGTGCTCAGGCCCTGGCAACCTGGGTAGACCAGGACTCTAC
>JACMIX010000471.1 GCA_014380935.1 Gloeobacterales cyanobacterium ES-bin-141
AAGTGAACACCCGTTGCCCAGGTGACAGATGATCAGGCGCAAGGAGCCGAGGTCGCGTCCCAGGATAGCTGCCGTGCGCTGAGCGCAGTACGCATGGCTAATGCCGTGAAAACCATAGCGGCGGATGCCCTCGGTGAACCACTCGTAAGGTCCCGGATACACTGCCGCGGCCAGTGGTAACTGGCTATGAAATGCCGTGTCGAACACCGCTACCTGGGGCACGTTCGGCAATACTTGCTCAATCGCCTCGATCCCCTCCAAACTGGCCGGGTTGTGCAGGGGAGCAAAGGCCGACAGGCGCTCGATCTCCGCTTTCACCTCGGAAGTAATCCGGGTGCTCTCGCGATACTGCTCACCGCCGTGAACAACCCGGTGGCCGACCGCCTCGATTTCGAGCGGGTGGGAGACGACCTGAGTCTCTCCACTCCAGAGAGTTTCGAGCATGTGACCCATAACCTGGAGCCGGGAGCCGGAGGGCAACTGCTTCTGTAGAGAACCGGTCTGGCTCTGTACGTGGATCTCGACTACCCCAGCCTGGTGCGTCCAGTCGATATGAGCCTGCCAGAGAGGCTCGGGCGGTAGGTCCGTCAGCGGTCCGCTCAGTTCGTACAGACAGCTTTTCTGGCTGCTTGACCCCGCGTTGAGCACGAGCACTTTCATGTTACAGAGCGGCCCTACCCGCCTTGATAGCCGACCAGAACAAGACGGGCGTCGCAATGGCGGTAACAACCAGGATGATGGCGGTTGTAAGCGTACCGAAGCGGGGAACACCCGAGGCCAGTTCAAAGACCGAGCCCACCGCGGCGATTGCCGTTACACAGGACACACCGAGAAATAAATAGGCTTTAAGATTCATGAGCAAGCCGGACAGCAGGTCTCCAGGCTAACAGACCGGTTGCGACTCCTCAGACCGGCGGTGCGGGAGTAGGCTCATCGGGTGGCAACGGCTCGGGTGGCATCGGGGCGGGCGTTGGAGTCGGAAGACTGGGCGGCAACGGCTCGGGCGGCAGCGGGGCCGGGGTGGGGACCGGGGAAGGCATTTGAATCATTTGCATAAAACCGTGTCTTTGATAAAAAACCAATCTTAGACGACTTGCGCAAAGAAGACCCGGTTGCCGTGGCCCGGCTACTGGCTGGATCTCGCGTGGACGGTGGTCCAGGCAGTCAGCTTGCCTGCCTCCACCTCCAGACCGTGCAAGTGTAGCGAGATCCCCGGCAGTTCGAACTGGAGATCCTCCAGGCACATCCCCTGCTTGCTGGTCCGAGGGGTCACCCGAAAAGACAACCGTTCGTGCCGGGATAGTTCGCGCAGCAGTACGTCCGCATCGATGGCAATTTCATCACGAGACAGGCTAAAGGCAATCTGCTCCACATCCGCACTGATAGCCTGACCGTCCAGGTGCAATTTGAGATTCTGCAAACTTCCACGCACGTATTGCGAATTAAGGAAGTGACTAATATCCTGCGCATTCAGTACAATGCGGGCCGTGGCATCGGTGGGCCGAACAATTTCGAGACTGCCGAGGATGAGGCTACCCGTCTGGATTGTCATCCTGGGGTCCGGTGCTGGCAGGTCTTGCTCGGAAGGGTCAAAGCTGATCTCCGTCAGTACCGTCAGTTTCTCCTCTTTTACTTCAAAGCCGCACACCCGCAGCGATACCGCGCCGAGCTTGATGTGAATACCTCCCAGTTGCACCTTGCCATCTCTTCCGCCACAGGGCGCAATGGTCAGGACGAAGCGCTCGGTTTGACCGCTTTGCAACTGAAGGTGCAGGTCGAGGACAAGGTTGCCACTCTGCGGCAGGAAC
>JACMIX010000472.1 GCA_014380935.1 Gloeobacterales cyanobacterium ES-bin-141
GCAATTCACTGCTTGAGTGCCTGGTCTTTGCCAACCGGATCGCGGATCATGTCCGACACTCCAACCAGACACCGGGGAAGTACGACGATACCTCCGCGACCCCACGACCCCATACCCGACCGGACCCCGAGCGAGTCGAGATTATTCGGGCCGAGTTGCCCTGGCTGTGCTGGCGCACCTGCGGTATCACCCGCGATGCAACTGGCCTCGAGGCGGGTCTTGCCCAAATCAGCCGCTGGGAGCGATGGCTGGGTGAGGATGATTGGACGACTGAGCGATCGGCGCTCGAGGTTCTCAACCTGGTTACAGTTGCCGGTTTGCTGCTCAAGTCCGCACTTTTGCGACAAGAATCGCGTGGTGGTCACTATCGGAGCGATTATCCCGACCCAAACCCGTCGTGGCAGGTCCACACGTTAATTGCAGCCGGCAAATGGTCTCAAACTCCCCTGGGGATGGCTAAAATATGACCAATTTCAAATCAGGCGCACGTGATTGCACTGTATCCGGGAAGTTTCGATCCGCTGACCTATGGTCATCTAGACGTGATTGAGCGGGCCGCTTATCTTTTTGAGCGGGTGATTGTTGCTGTGTTACGCAATCCGAGTAAAACTCCCCTCTTTACGGTAGAGGAGCGTCTCAATCAGATTCACAGAGCTGTCCAGCACCTCAAAAATGTCGATGTTGACGCTTTTTCCGGATTAACCGTGACATTCGCACGCAAAAAAGAAGCGAGTGTACTCCTGCGAGGCTTGCGCGTGGTTTCTGATTTCGAATTAGAATTGCAAATGGCTCAAACCAACAAGACCCTGGCAGCCGAAATAGAAACTATTTTTTTGAGCACTTCAACGGAGCACAGCTTTTTGAGCAGCTCGCTAGTTAAAGGGATTGCCGCTGTTGGTGGGCCTATCTCCCATATGGTTCCGCAGCATATTGAGCAAGCACTGCGCGAGCGCTCCGGACCCAAGGAGGACATGCATTGAATATCCAAAAGGAACTCGACCGGCTTGAGGACATGATTCTCTCAGCTCCGCGTATTCCCCTCAGTCGGCGCACACTTATCAACGAAGATGCCGTTCTCGACGTTCTCGATCGCATCCGCATGAACCTGCCCAAGGTGATTGAAGAAGCCGAACAGGTAGTCTTGCAAAGTGAAGGCCTCCTCAACCAGGCCCGTCAGGAAGCCGAGCGCATGGTCACCCTGGCCGAACAGCGCGCCCAGCGCCTGATTGACGAATCGGAACTGCTCAGGCAAGCCCGCATGCAGGCCGAGCAATTACAGACACACGCCCAAAACGAAGCCGACACTATCCGGCAGGCAGCTATTCAACAAGCCCAGGAAGTCCAGTCCGGTGCTGACAAGTATGCCGAGCGCGTGCTGGGGCGGCTTGAAGGAGATCTTAGCCAGCTCCTCCACGTCGTTCAGAAGGGTCGTGAGAACCTCAAGAGCTAGATAAGCCACCACGCGCCGAGTACCGCCAGACCCAGCATCCCGAGCGTACCCAGGGTACGCCTCAGGCGTCGCAGGATGGGATTTACCCGATATTGAACAACGAGACGGTCCTTTGCCAGTTCTTCCTCTGGTTTGATCCAGAAACTGCCGTCGTGCCAGCCGGTTTCCTCATAGTGGACCCGAGGGCTGAGCAAGCGGCTGTAGATATAACCCCAACCCAAATACAGACGCATTAACACCAGGCCAAGAATGATCCCCGCACCACCGGCTCCACCCAGGATGAACTGAGCAGTCATACGCTGGGGTGGGAAGCTCCAGGCTGATACTGGGCCACTGATGAACCAGGCCGCAAGCCAGACACAGAGGATGCCAGACAAGTAAGTACGTGGCTCAAGTGTTGCCCAGCGAAAGAAGTAAGACCCCCGTAGTTCCTGGTATTCGTTGATAGGACGTTGTTCGGGTGGTATCGGCAGCGTCGAAGGGGTTGACCTGTTCATGCCTGGCACAGAACCACTATCCTGAGGTTTCCCCTAGTTTATCGACCAGCCTACCGCGTGTCACATTCAAAAGTAGGAATCACCTCCACAATCACCACACGGTCTCGCACATGACTGAGGATTACACTCGACGGTCCCACTCTCCCAAGATAGGCATCATCGGTACAGGATTCGCCGCCCGTCAACGTGCCCAAACGATTCTTCAGGATCCCGGTGCTGAGTTGGTGGCAGCGGTCGGGCACAGTCCAGCCGGACGCGAGGCCTTTTGCCGCGAGTTTCAGATCCCGGTCTGGGAGGATCCGGCAACCCTGTGGGAAAACGCGGCGATCGACCTGGTATTCATCTCCACGATTAATCAGGATCATGCCAATCTTGTCCGTACCGCTCTAGAACGTAACCTGCACGTTGTCGTCGAGTACCCCCTTGCCCTTGACCTGGCGGAGGCGCGAGAACTGGTCAACCTTGCCCAAGAGCGCCGCTGCTTGCTGCATGTCGAGCACATCGAGCTATTGAGCGGGATTCACCAATCGCTGCGCTCAGGGCTCGCACAGGTGGGTTGTGTTCACCTGGTCCGCTACAGCACCATCAACGCCAAGCCTCCGGAGCCGGGGCGCTGGACATTTTCACCCGAGCTATTCGGATTTCCGCTTTTCGGGGCGGTCTCGCGCATCAACCGGCTGATCGACTTGCTCGGTCCCATCGAGCAAGTCTTTTGCGAGAATCGCTACTTTGGCCTCTCGGAGTCAGGCAAAGTGCATTTCTACCGGGGGTGTCTGTGTCTTGCCAACCTGCGCTTCACGAGCGGGGCGATTGGGGAGATTGTCTACGCGAAGGGCGAGGGCTGCTGGCGCTCTCAGATGCAACTCGAGCTAGTAGGAAGTACCGGCGCTCTCATCCACGATGGTGAGCGGCTTGTGTACCTGGGAGGCGAGGGGATGCGGGAACTGGACCCCGGCAGCAAGCGCGGCCTGTTTAACCGCGATACACTCGCGGTCCTGGCGGCGCTCAGAGAAGGAGAGCCCCTCTATATCAAGCCTTACGATACCCTGCACGCGCTCGCGGTCGCCGCTGCCGCCGAGCGCTCTGCCCAGTCAGCCCAGGTAGAGCGCGTCGAAACCTTTTGATTATTCAACCGGAATAGTTGGCGGTGGCGGGGGTGTGGGCGGTCGCACGGTGCTACCTCGGCCGTCCGCCTCACCGGCAACGAACAAGTTCACCAGGCGGGCGACCAGAGCGGCGGTGAAGCCAATCACGAGCAAGGCTGTGATAACTACCAGCGAAACAAGCACGAGGACAAGCGATTCCTGCACAAAGGGCGGTATGACGGGGCCGAAGCGGCCCAGATTGGCGGCGAGAAATGTCCCGCCCACGGTGAGGCCAACGTATGTTCCAACCAGACCCCCTGCAAGTGCCGTTCCTGCCCAATCAACCGTCACGAGGGCAACGACAACGCCGAACAGCAGGCCCGCTGCGAGCCATCCGACCGGCAGGTAGTTCAGATACACAATAAACAGACTGCTCACTGCCAGTACCCCGGTACCAAGGACCGCCAGGAGCCCACTCGCAACTCCAATCCCCGCCGCGGCGGGCAACGGAGCATCGACGGTCAAAACGCGTGACGATGCTCCCGCAAATGCTCCGAGGGCAACCCCGGCTGTGACGGCGAGCAAGATGATGGCCAGGACCGGTAGAAAAGACAGAACAGGCACAAACATATGAGGTGCAGCAGAGACGTTCCCCTTATCTTATCGGGCTTCGTCGTCTTGCTCATCATCGGTTGACTCGTCTGCATCTTGCTCGTTGTCGGTTGGCTCATCTGCTTGCTCGTCCTCACGAGATTCATCGTTCGTGCAGACGAGGGCACCCTCACCGCTGATGTAGCAGGCAATCTCGGTCTTAGTCGGGGGTTCAGGCTCCTCGGGCTCAACATTGGCATTGAAGAGATCGCGCGGTTCACTCGGCGGCTCGGGTATCGGTGTTGTCTCGGTAAATCTGGATGCACGGAAAGGAAGGCCGGGAAGCCTGTCCATGACGCGGCCCATAAAGGCAGCCCATAGACCGGCTGCCAGGGCCGAGCTGCCTCGAGTAGGAGAGTTGTCGTCGTTGCCAAGCC
>JACMIX010000473.1 GCA_014380935.1 Gloeobacterales cyanobacterium ES-bin-141
AGGAGTACTGTGCGAGCGGCGATCCGAACGGTCTCGAACCGGTAATGCCTACGATTGCACCACTGAGAGGAGAGGACGGACAATTTTTGCCCTATGTTGCCAGCAACGACATCACTGTCTTCACCATCCTGGATACCGGGACAGGCAGGGCAACGAGTTATCGATTCAATGTCTACGAGCCTGACTCCGGGGTCGTGGAGTTTGATGGGTTTCACTTACTTAATGTAAAGAAAGAGATGCAATAACACTGGCGAGCATTGCACGTTTTAGACAGTTGATGGATAACTGAGGCACCGTCCTAAATGGTGTCTGATATGGCTACCAGTGATCGGCATTTTAAGAGCATTTTTCTATCTGCTACCCAACCAGGAATGATCGAGATTGTCTTCTACTGCCTGATGGCTCTCACGGTCGCATTTCAGATATCTATCGCTTTCATAAGCCTGGCAGGATTTACTGACCCCGCGGATATCCTTGATCTTCCTGTCGTGGTGGTCCGTCCTTAGATAGGGTGGCCTCGACGCTGGTTTGAAGAATTAGCCGGTTAGAAAGGCTACACGAGTTCTCGTGAAGGTTTGCTGACTCTTTAGCAGGAGTACTTCACGTGGTGAGGGATTGCAGGCGGTAGAGCTTGGCGTAGATGCCGCTGTCGCGCATTAACTCTTCGTGCGTGCCGTCCTCAGTCAGCTCACCGCGGTGTAGCACGAGGATGCGGTCCACGTTGCGGATAGTCGTCAGGCGGTGGGCAATCATGACGCAGGTGCGCCCGGTGAGCAGGCGGTTGAGAGCTAGCTGGATCAGCGACTCCGTGCCGATATCGAGTGAGGCGGTCGCCTCGTCGAGTACGAGAATGCGTGGGTCGCGCACGGCTGCCCGTGCAAAGGCCAGCAGTTGTTTCTGGCCGCCCGAGAGGTTGTTGCCGCGCTCGCGCACCTGGGTTGCATAACCCTGGGGCAGTTCGCGGATGAACCCGTCCACGTTGGTGACCCGGGCCGCCTGCTCGATTTGCTCCATTGAGTACTGTTCGCCCAGGGAAATGTTGGAGCGGATGTCACCTGAGAAGAGGAACCCCTCTTGCAGGATGACCCCGATGCGGCGGCGCAGTTCCTCCTGGCGGATATTGCGGATGTCTACCCCGTCGATCAAGATGCGTCCCTGGGTTGGCTCGTAGAGGCGACACAGCAGGCGGATGATTGTGCTTTTGCCTGAACCTGTTGGACCGACGAGGGCCACGCTCTGACCGGGACGGATGGTGAAACTAATGTTCTTGAGCACGTAGTCGTCCGGCTTGTAGGCAAACCAGACATTCTGAAAGCAGATTTCTCCCTGGCCGTCCTCGGGCAGAGTGACCGGGTGCTCGGGGTCGCGCACTTCGATCGGTGTGTCGAGGATGGCGGTGATGCGCTCGACCGCGGTGAAACCAGCTGAGATCGAGGTGAAGCGCTCGCCCAATTGGCGGATTGGGTCAAACAGACGTTGTGCGTATTGAATGAAAGCGACTAGCGTTCCGAAGGTAAGCGCATCCTGCAGTACCTGCCCCCCTCCAAACCAGAGCACCCCGGCGATTGCCACCAGTGAAATCCACTCCATCACGGCTGAGATAGTCGAGTCATAGAGGATAGTCTCGTCCACGGCCCGGATATAGTTGCGGTTGACCTGCTCGAACTGTGCGTCATTGATCCCCTCGCGCCGGAAGATCTGCACGACGCTCACCCCGAGCAAGTTCTCCTGAAGGATGGCATTGAGACTCGATAATTCCTCGCGCACGCGGAAGTTTGCTTTGCGGTAAGCCTGTTGAAACCAGGTGACAGTGGCAGTGATTGGAAAAATTAGCACCAGCAGAAGTAATGCCAGTTCCCAGCTCAGAGAAAACATGAACTCAGCCACGATCACAATAGAGAGCAGGTCGCTGAGGATGCCGATGGCACCGGTGGAGAAGACCTCTCCGAGGGCCTCGACATCGCTGGTCAGCCGGGTGATGAGCTTGCCAATCGGGGTGCGGTTGAAATAACTGAGCGATAGCGAAGTCACATGCCGAAACAGTACCGCCCGGATGTCCGCCGTCAGCCTCTGACCAGCCTTCTGAAGCAAGTAGCCTTGCAGGCTCTGCAAGGTGAGCCGGGCCACAACCGTTATCCCAAACACCAACCCGAGAAACTGGATGCCCGCGATATCACCGGTGCGGGCAGGTCCGTCGATGACTCGCTGCACGATCAACGGCTGGATCGCAGAGGTGGCAGCAAAAGGTACCAGCAACACCAGAGCGAGAATAAACAGGTTTGTCTGCCGCTTTGCGAAGGGCAGCATTCTCGCAAGCAACTGCCAATCCCGCTGTTCGCGGACTGGTTCAGCAGATGTGTCCTGGGTCATAGGTTCTCTGGGTGCAAAGTGGTATCTCTCCAGGCTAACAGAGCACCCATCCACCACCCGCTGCAAGTTAAAACGCACCTGCTCCCTGGGCATCCTGCACTGAGGAAGACTTCGGTGAACAGATGAAAGTATCCAGGACGATTCAAGACCTGAGCATTTCTAACAAGTTGTACTTTGGTTTTGGAGGCATTATTGCCATTTTGATCATCACAATAGGTATTGCTTACCTTGGTTCTCATAAACTGTCTGAGGCCAATGGTTGGAATCAGCATACCTACGATGTGATTATCACTGTGCAGACTGCCGAAAACAATCTACTTGAGATCGATACCGGCAAGCGCGGATTCATACTCACAGGTCAAGAAAACTTTTTGGACCCCTACATCTCAGGTAAAAGTGGCTTTCGCGCTGCGCTTGAAAAAGCGAAAGAGCTGACACTGGACAACCCTGACCAGCAAGCTCGCCTGAAGAGACTGGCCGACATTTACGACAACTGGCTTGAGGAGTACGGTGAGCGGGAAGTTGCGGGCCGCCGTGGGGTCAACGCAGGCAAAATAACCTTCGAGCGGCTGCTCGAGATGATTGGAGAGGATGAAAGCAAGCGTCTCAAGGACCTGATGATAGGCATCCTCAAAGACATGAAAGCCGAAGAACTGACACTACTGAAGAAACGCACGCAAGAATCGAACGACTTCCAGAACTTTACCTATACTGCGCTACTGGTGGGAGGTAGTTTTGGATCACTTCTCGGAGTTTTGCTTGCCGCATTTTTGACCAACAGCATTGTCAGATCGCTTCGCGACCTGGTAAACACAACCAAAAAGATTGCTAACCGGGACTTCTCATCTTGTGCTGTGATCACAAGCAGGGATGAGATAGGACAACTGGGCACTGCTTTTAACGTGATGGCTAACACACTCCACAAACAGGCAGAACAAGAAGGCCTCCTCCTGGAGCGTGAGCGGGAGACAAGTCTTCAACTTCAAAGAAAAGTAGACCTGATGTTCAAGGTTGTTGCCAGGACTGCCGAGGGCGATCTGACTTGCAAGATGCCCTTCAGCGGCGAGGATACCATCGGGAAACTGGCCGACGGTATTCAGATGATGATCGACAACTTAAGCACGCTCATCAGTCAGGTCCAGAAGTCGGGGCTCCGTGTTACCGCCGCGATTACATCCATCGCAGCCAATGCCCGCGAGCAGGAGGCCACCACCACGGAGCAGGCTGCCACCTCAGTGCAAATCATGAACTCCACCCGCGAGATATCCACTACCTCGCAACAACTCGTTCACACGATGCACGATGTTGGTCAGGTAGCCGAGAAAACCGCTTCCTCCGCCACGGACAGCCAGACGGACCTCGAACATATGGAGACCACCATGCAGCGCATGGTCGATGCCTCCGGTTCTGTGACATCCAAATTGGCCATCCTGAGCGAGAAGGCAGGAAATATCAACTCCGTGGTCACGACCATCGTCAAGGTTGCCGACCAGACCAACCTGTTGTCTTTGAACGCGGCTATCGAAGCTGAGAAGGCGGGTGAGCACGGACGGGGCTTTGCGGTAGTCGCAACCGAGATCCGCCGGTTGGCCGACCAGACGGCGGTCGCTAGCTGGGACATCGAGCAGATTATCAAGGAGATCCAGACGGCGGTATCGGCCGGGGTGATGAGTATGGATAAGTTCTCGGAGGAGGTGCGCCGTAGTGTGCAGGAGAACCGGAGGGTCGGGGTACAGTTCGCGCAGATCATCGAAGAGATCAAGATGCTGGTGCCCCAATTTGAGCAAGTGGGTGCGGGAATGAAGTCTCAATCGTCAGGGGCAGAGCAGATTAGCGCCGCAGTCTCGCAGCTCAGCGAGGCGACCCAGCAGACGGCCGAGTCACTACGCCAGTCAAGCGAAGCTATCGAGCAACTTAATGAAGCGGTCCGGGGACTACAAACCGGTGTGTCCCAGTTCAAAGTGGGTGTTTGAGCGATGCTGTTGTTGTTTTACCTGGGTGAGGACCGCTACGCGCTGGACACGGAGCGGGTGCTGGAAGTTATACCTCGTGTCCGCCTGACTGGAATCCCGAATGCTCCACCGCACGTAGCGGGGATATTCAACTACCGGGGAAGCCCCGTGCCGGTGCTCGATCTATGTCTACTGATTCGAGGCGAGGCCTGCCCGTTGCGCCTGGGTACCCGGATTGTTCTGGTCGATTATCCCGACCGGAGCGCGACTACCCGTATCGGACTCATGGTCGAGCGGATCACGACGACTGTTCGGGTGGAGGGTACCGGCTTTGTCTTGCCGAGTGTTGTGGAGGCCCCTTATCTGGACCGCATCGGGATGGACGCTGAGGGTCTGATCCAGCACATCGCCGTTGAGCGCCTGATGCCGGACCTGGGGACATTGTTGTTGACGGAGGGGAGCTGATGCAGGCGCAGATCAGCAGGCTGTTGCAAGCAACGACAGGTCTCAACCTGACTTCTATCAGCCCATCGATAGTCGAGCGGGCCGTGCGCCGCCGGATGGAAAACTGTACGACAACCTGTATTGAGGACTACTGGCAGCACCTAGAACGCACGACCGGGGAACTAGACGCGCTCATCGACGAGGTCGTCATCCCGGAAACCTCATTTTTTCGCAACCGAGAACCCTTCCATGCCCTGAGCAGCTATCTGACGGAGGAGTGGTTGCAAGCTCACCCACTGGGCAAATTGCGCTTATTGAGTGTGCCCTGCTCGACGGGTGAAGAACCTTACTCGATTGCTATGACGCTTCTGGATGCACGGATGCACCCGGGAGGAGTCTGCATCGACGCGGTGGACATCAGTACGCGAGCCCTGACATCGGCTCGCACCGCAATTTACGGAGACCATTCATTTCGGGGTAAGGAACTTCAATTCCGCTCACGCTATTTCAGGTCTACTGAAGCCGGTTATGTCCTGGATGAATCCGTCCGCAACATGGTCCACTTCACGCGTGGCAACCTCCTCGACCCCAGGTTCCTGAGCGATAAAGCGCCCTACGATGTCGTCTTCTGCCGCAACCTGCTGATCTATTTTGACCGCCCGACCCAACAACTGGCCTTTACCGCCCTGGAGCACCTGGTTCGTCCGGGCGGGCTACTGTTTTTAGGGCATGCCGAGACGATTCTGGCATCGCAGGAGGTGTTTGTACCCTTCGCACAGGCAGGTGCCTTTGCCTTCCGCAAGGTCCTACCCAGGCCTGCACTGACCGGGCTGAGATCTTCGGTACCGGTTGCTGCACCCCGGCCTGCGACTGCCCAAAAGACCGCTGTTCCTATGGGACTCCCCCTTCCCTCCCGGACTGCCGGTTCTCTGGAGGAAGCGCACCGGCTCGCGGACAGCGGGCATCTTGATGCGGCTAGTGTCCTGTGCCGAAATTACCTCGAAGTCCATGGACCCTGTGCCCGGGCCTATTTCCTGCTCGGCCTCGTGCAGGATGCGGAGGGCAATGCCGCTCGGGCAGAGGAGTGGTTCCGCAAAGCGCTTTACCTGGACCCGGAGCACCTTGAGTCCCTCGTCCACCTGGCGCTTCAAGTCGAACATCGCGGGGACACGGCCACTGCCCAAAGACTGCGCGGACGCGCCGAACGGGCCGAGAAGCGCCGATCGACGGGAGCAGGACGATGACGATTCAGACTCTCGCCCACATCGACGATTGCTGGAACCGAATTGGCGTCTGGGGCAATCAGACCCCCCGTTGCCCTAAGCTTGACCAGACAATCCATTGCCGTAATTGTGAGGTTTATACTGCTGCTGGGCGTTTGGTGCTTGAGCGCGAACTGCCGGACGGCTATCTCCAGGAGTGGACGGACCGGTATGCAGCACCCCGCGAGGTGCTGCCCAATAGCGGTGTCCGGGATGCTTCCCGCTCGCTATTGGTCTTTCGCATCGGTGGTGAATGGCTGGCTGTACCCGTCGGTCTGGTTGAGCGCATTGCCGAGGTGCGGGAGGTCCATCCGCTTCCTCACCTGCAAAGCCCGATCATGAAGGGCCTGGTCAATATTCAAGGCGAGTTGCGGGTCTGTGTTTCGATTGCCGCGGTCCTGGGTATTGATGAGATTGTTGGGCAGACGCAGCAGAAGGCCTACACCAGGATGGTTATCATCACCCGCTCCCAACAGAGCTTTGTGTTTCCCGTCAGTGAGGTTTACGGCATTCATCGGTACTCCTCACTCGATTTGCAGGAAGCGCCCGCGACGGTGCTTAAAGCCGCGTCCGCTCACACTCTGGGCATCCTCGACTGGCACGGTAAAACCGTGGGCTGCCTTGATGCGGAGCGGTTGTTTCATGTCCTCGGTAGAAGCTTGTCATGACCTACTTGATGGCAGAAGATCTGAGCAACTTTTCGATGCTGGACCTGTTCCGGCTCGAGGCCGAGAGCCAGGTTGCCATCCTGGTTGAAGGGCTACTGGGTCTCGAGCAGGACCCCGGCGCGGCAGACCGTCTGGAGGCCCTGATGCGGGCTTCACACTCCATCAAGGGTGCGGCCCGGATCGTCAACTTGAACGCGGCGGTGCAGGTGGCCCACGCCCTGGAGGATGTCTTTGTCGCCGCACAGCAGGGACACATCTGCCTGAGCCGCACACCCATCGACACGCTGCTCGCGGGGGTGGACATGCTTTCGCATATTGCCCTGGGCGAAATACAAGGCGGACCCGCTGCACTTGAGGCCATACTCATCAAGCTCGCTGCCATCCTGGTGCCGCCTCAGGTAGCAGAGCCGAATACCGCCATTACAGCCTTCATTGCCACGACGGCTGCCCTGGTTGAATTGCCACCGGCCAGTGAACCTGCTCCAAGCCCGTCAGACCGTCTTGAGCCCAGGACGCGCTCCTTGCGCGTCTCAGCCGAAAGTCTTGACCGGTTGATGGGGCTGGCCGGGGAAGCACTTGTCGAGTCGCGGTCGCTCAAGCCCTTCACCGATTCACTGCTACAACTCAAGCGCCGGGAGATGCAGCTGGTGCGGGTGCTCGAGAACCTGTGCGAGGTGCTCGAGGGAGTAGATCTGCCGCAGCAGGCCAGGCTCCTGCTCGCAGATGCCCAGCATCGCTCTAAAGAGTGCGCTCAGACTCTTAGTGAACGGTTTGAGGGACTCGAAGCCCACGGACTGCGTTCGACGAACCTGTCCCATCGTCTTTCCGAAGAAGTCATTACCAGCCGCATGCGCCCCTTTGCCGACGGAGTACAGGGATTCGCCCGTATGGTGCGCGATCTGTCCCACTCGCTGGGTAAAGAGGTTCAGCTCATCATCTCGGGCGAGAATACGCAGGTGGACCGGGAGATCCTGCGGCAACTGGAAGCTCCCCTGGGTCATCTACTGCGCAACGCGGTCGATCACGGCATCGAACCTCCACTCGAGCGTTCTTCGCTCAAGCCACCCCAGGGAACCGTGCGGCTTGAGGCACAGCATATGGCCGGGATGCTTTCTGTCACCGTGACCGATGACGGGCGGGGAGTGGACCTGGTCGCTTTGCAACGGCGCATCCTCGAACGGGGTCTGGCCAGTGCCGAGATGATCGGACACATGAGTGAAAGTGAGTTGCTCGACTTTTTGTTTTTGCCCAACTTCACCACCAGGAACACCGTTAGCGAGATCTCAGGCCGCGGGGTTGGATTGGACGTGGTGCGCTCGATGATCAAGGATACCGGGGGGACCGTCCATGCCAGTACCACCGCCGGCCAGGGTACCCGGTTCCACCTGCGTCTACCTGTCACCCGCTCGGTTATTCGGGCTGTGCTGGTGCAGATAGCCCGGCAACGCTACGCGTTCCCCCTCGCTCGTATCGAGCGGGTGATCAAACTCGACCGCGCCAATATCGAGATGCTCGAAAACCGGCAGTTCTTCCGCTGGGCGGGTCGGTGCATTGGCCTCGTCTCTGCCCACCAGGTGCTTGAACTAGAGGAGCAGGCCCGTACTGAGGAGCTCTCGGTCGTCGTCATCCGTGACCAGTCCAGTTATCACGGGCTGGTTGTAGACCGGCTGATGGGTGAACAAGAACTCGTCGTCCGGACCCTCGACCGGCGACTGGGCAAGGTGCGGGATGTCAGTGCCGCCGCTGTGCTCGAAGACGGGTCGCTGGTCTGGATTCTCGATATCGAGGACCTGGCGCGCTCGATTGACGCCCTGGTCTCAGGCGGGCGCATCGACAAGGTCCGCTCGATGGTGGCGAACCTGCCGGTACTCGCCACCAAACGCATTCTGGTCGTCGATGACTCGATTACGGTCCGGGAGGTCGAACGCAAGCTGCTGCGCAGCCGCGGATATGACGTGGAGGTGGCCGTGGACGGCATGGACGGCTGGAACGCGGTACGCAGCGGCACCTATGATCTGGTGGTCAGCGACATCGACATGCCTCGCCTGGACGGTATCGAACTGGTCAGGCTTATCAAGCAAGACCCTAAATTAAAAGACCTGCCTGTGATTATTGTTTCCTACAAAGACCGGCCCGAGGACCGCAACCGGGGTCTTGAGGCCGGGGCCGATTACTACCTGACCAAGGGTAGCTTCCACGATCAAACTCTGCTCAACGCAGTAAGCGATCTCATTGGTGAGGTGGAAGCTTGAGAATCGCTATCGCCAACAGCACACCGGGGGATACGGAGGTTATCCGGCGCGTGCTTGAGCGGACGCCGCAGCACCGGGTGACCTGGACTGCCCGCGATGGGCTCGAAGCCGTGCAACGTTGCGCCCTGGACACTCCCGACCTGGTCTTGATGGACCTGGCCATTCCCCTTCTGGGTGGCGTCGAAGCAACCCGCCGTATCATGGCTGCGTCTCCCTGCGCTGTCCTGATCGTGACTGATGCCCTGCATGGCAATCCGGCCAGGTTGTTCGAGGCCATCGGAGCAGGGGCTCTCGATGTTGTTCAGACTCCCGTCCCGGGAATACCCACCGAAGAGGCAAACCTGCTCAAGAAGATTGACACCATCGCCCGGTTAACTGGTTTTGACCGCGTGTCGGGAAACGTGTCGCAGCGCAACAACCTTCTGGTCACGATTGGGGCCTCCGCGGGAGGGCCAAAAGCGCTTGCGGCCCTGCTTGCAAGTCTTCCCAGGCAGTTTCCCGCCCCGATCGTCGTCGTCCAGCATATTGGTGCCGAGTTTACCCCGGGACTCATTTCCTGGCTGAACGAGCAAGCACCCCTGCTGGTCAAACCGGCAGCTGAAGGGGATAGTCTTGAGGCCGGTACGGTCTACGTCGCGGCCAGGGCAGAGCACCTGTTCCTCGCCCGCAACCAGCGGCTCGGCTACACTCAGGTGCCCAGAAATTGCCCTTACTGTCCGTCTATCGACGTCTTCTTCAACAGTGTCGCTACCCACGGAGCAGAGAGATCGATCGGGGTTCTGCTGACTGGTATGGGTCAGGACGGGGCGAGCGGTCTCCTGGAACTGCGGCGGGCAGGAGCCCACACGATTGCCCAAGATCAGGCAAGTAGCGCCGTCTACGGCATGCCTAAGGCGGCAGCATGGATGGGGGCCGCGGTAGATATCTTGCCCCTCAATGCAATTGGCTCAGCACTTGTTAGGTTTTGTACAAAAAAATGGAACCCTATTACCTGAACCGAACAGAGTCCCCCTTCCGGCAATGTCCCCCGACCATCCACCCATTTTCTGACTCAGGTACTATGTCTACTTCCAGTCACTGCACAGTTTTGATGGTGGATGATCAGTTGATGATCATTGAGGCTGTGCGGCGACTGCTGGCGGACGAACGAGACATTTTCTTCTTGTATTGTCTCAATCCCGTGACAGCTGTCTCCACGGCGATCGAGAGCCGCCCGACAATTATCTTGCAAGATTTGGTCATGCCCGGTGTCGATGGATTGGACCTGGTACGCCGCTTCCGGGAAAACTCCGCAACCGAGCACACTCCTATTGTTGTGCTCTCGACCCGCGAAGATCCCAAAGTTAAAGGCGAGGCTTTTGCTGCCGGGGCAAACGATTACCTGGTCAAGCTTCCCGACAAGATCGAGCTAGTCGCCCGCATCCGCTATCACTCCAAGGCCTATCTCAACCAGTTGCAGCGTGACGAGGCTTACCGTGCTCTACAGCTCAGCCAGAGGCAACTTGCCGAGGCCAACTGGGCTCTGCAGTGTCTGGCTGCCCAGGACGGTTTGACCGGCATCGCAAACCGCCGTTTCTTCGATAATTTTCTCGAACTTGCCTGGAAGCGCGCCTCCGAGGCGGACCGACTCTCACTTATTTTGCTCGATATTGATTATTTCAAGGCATTCAACGACACCTATGGTCACCAGAGGGGTGATGAGTGTCTCAAGCAGATCGCCACGGCCCTGAGCAGCCTCGTGAACCAGCCGACCAATCTGGTCGCCCGCTACGGGGGTGAGGAGTTCGCCGTGGTTCTGCCGGATACTTCTACTTCTGAAGCCTTGTACATTGCCGAGACCATGCGCGCGAAGGTCGAGTCCCTGGGCATCGGCCACTCCGGCTCCAAGTCGAGTCCATGGGCCACTATCAGTCTGGGAGTCGCCACGATCACACCGTCCTCAAAAATCTCCCCCGCCGCCCTGATCGCGGCTGCCGATCAGGGGCTCTACCGGGCCAAACGCTCCGGTCGCAACCAGGTTGCCCTATTCGAAGAGACGGTAGAGTCGATAGAGCGGTGATACCGTTGGCGAAATATTCCGCAATTCGCAGATTTCCTGAATAACTCGTTCGTCAGTGGCCGAATTGTCCATTTTGTACCTGCGAATCTCTAATGTAAACTTCAGCGACTTCGTTGCATGAGGTACAGTTTCGAGAAATTAGCCACTCTGTCGCATGATGTAAAGATCAGCGACCTCGTTGCTCGGCCAGCTTCTGCGGGTATAAAGGCTGGCGCGATGTAGAAGACCGAGTCCACGCCCTTCAGCGCCGCGTCCAGACTTGCCCGATTGCGCAGGTCACCAACCGCGACCTCTGCCGCGCCGTGCTTGCGCACCTCCTCGCCCTGCTTCGCGTCGCGGACCAGCCCGCGAACCTTCGCACCTCGTTTGGCGAGTTCGGGTACGACGAGACTAGCGAACTTGCCTGCAGCACCAACGGCGAGAATAGTGGAGTTTGTGTCAGTCATAGGTTCAGCCCTCGGGTTGATTTAGTATCAAATCTGCTTGACCTGG
>JACMIX010000474.1 GCA_014380935.1 Gloeobacterales cyanobacterium ES-bin-141
CGAGGAATGGGGCAACCCAAGCGATAGGGTCTACTACGACTACATGAAATCCTATTCGCCCTACGACAACGTCGAGGCAAAAGACTATCCCAATCTGTTGATTACCGCCGGTCTAAATGACCCGAGGGTTGCCTACTGGGAGCCTGCCAAATGGACGGCGAAGCTCAGAACCCTCAAGACCGACAAGAACGTGCTGTTGCTCAAGACCAACCTGGGAGCAGGACATGGCGGCCCCTCCGGTCGTTACGAGTACCTCAAGGAAGTCGCCTTCGAGTACGCTTTCGTCCTGGATACGCTGGGTCAAAACAACACTTAGCCAATCTTTGTTCTGCATGATAAATTGCGGTGTTTATCCATTCACTCGCTTTTGTCTACGACATGTTCTATCCAAGTAGTTATAATGCTTGTTATAACGGTCAATGAGGAAGCAACATGCTGAAGCTGAAGTTGACCACGGTTGGCAACTCGGTGGGAGTGGTGCTGCCGAGAGAGGTGCTGGCAAAGTTGAAGGCCCAGAAGGGCGACACGTTGTTCTTGACCGAAACCCCGGACGGCTATGAGATCTCGGCCTACGATCCGGAATTTGAACAGCAGATGGAGGCAGCCAGACAGGTAATGCGCCATTACCGCAACACACTGCGGGAACTGGCCGAGTGAACTGGGTGTGGTTGTTGAAGCGTACGGTCGTTGCCATCCACGGCGAACAACTCTCAGAGCACGGAGGCCTAGTTGGTCTGCGCGATGAGGGTTTACTGGAATCGGCCCTTGCGCGTCCTCAGAACCTGGCAGCGTACGGTAGTCCGGGTTTAGGGCAGTTGGCAGCCGCTTATGCCTACGGCATTGCCCGCAACCACCCCTTTATTGATGGGAACAAGCGCACCGCTTTCGTTACGGCAGTAACCTTTTTGCTGCTGAACGGAGAGCGCTTTGAGGGTTCAGAGGCAGAAGCGACCGAGGTGATGCTGGCCTTGGCGGCCGGTCAGATCAGCGAAGAAGAACTGACTGGCTGGTTTGAGAAGAACATCAAACCTCATCAGGATTAATGCCCATTGCCCGTAGCCGTTCGGCCAGTCGGTCTGCCCGTTGGCGTTCAATTTCTCTGCCTTCTGCGCCAGTCGGGATGATTCGCCCATCGCGGTCACACCAGCGCAGCCATAGCCGCGTTACTTCCTCTTCGAACTGCCCCTCCCACAAGGTCAGACCTATGCCTGCCGCATTCAACCAAACCGACTGCCCGATCAACGTGATCCCCTGGCTGGGTGTCAGTTCGGTATAACCATCCGGTGAAATCGACCAGACGCGTAGCAGTGCGCCATCCATCTCATCCCTGGCTTGAATTTGCTGGAGTGGGTCGAATACGACGTAGTAGCGTACGCCAATCTGAGCATAGATAGACTTCTTGACAGTGGTTTTGCCTTTCTGCCGCGATTTCTTGCTCAACGTCAACTCATCGCCTTCCTGGTTGGAGACGATTTCGATACAGACCTCCGGCACTTTGCCAAATTCCCACACGAAATAAGAGCGGTTCTGTCGTTGGGAGAAGTCTTCGGGTCGCTGTACGCCCAGACTGAGCAACACATCCGGAACGATCGGATCACCTTTGAGTTTGTAGAACAATCCCACATTGGTCGCAGCCAGGAACGGTGAGGAGAGAGCCTTGGAGCTATAGAGCGGTTCTACTAATAGCCGTTGCTGCTCCTCGGATTGAAAGTTGTCCACGGGAGTATCGTCCTCGATGACGAGGTGGCTGATGTCAAGCTCGGTAACGTCTTCAGAGCCCAGAAGTTGTCGAGTCATAACTTGTAGTGAGAGACCTATGAGTCATTATCACGCCTCTAATTGGCATGAGCGTGCTGAGCATCTATTTCTGGCACCCACGAGTTTTTAATTCTTTGACACTCCACCTGTCTGTAGCGCAGCGTGCGCAGCAGGCAGGGGATTCTTGGTTCAGCGAATGAACTTGCAGCACTAGATTGCTCCATGGCTGTAGCGGTCCATTCTCCCCAAGCGTTACTTTCCGGGTGCCCCCCGGTAGTTTTTAATGCTTTGGCCAATATGTTCAGGGCCGCGTTGTGGTCCCGGTCCAGTACACACCCACATTGGCAAGTATGAGTGCGAGTGGACAAGGATTTTTTGACCATCGCATGACAAACTGAGCATGCCTGGCTTGTGTATTGAGGAGAAACGGCTATCACCACTCTGCCAAACACTTTGCCAAAATACTCAACCCATCCCCTGAACATCGACCAACTGGCATCACTGATGGACTTGGCTAGGTGATGCGTGCGTAGCATATTTCGCACCTTCAAGTCCTCAAGCGCAATCAGGTCGTTAGACCAAACGAGCGCCCTTGCCGTTTTGATGGCAAAGTCTTTGCGCTGCCTTGAAACCTTTAGATGCTTGCGGGCTAGTACTTTTCGAGCTTTTGCCCGGTTCGCACCACCCTTCTTCTTGCGGGACATTCGTCGCTGAGCTCTCCTCAATGCCACATCAGACTTGCGCAGGTAGCGCGGGTTTTCGACTTTCTCGCCATTAGAGTCGGTGTAGAAACTTTCAAGACCCATATCCAGACCGATAGTCCGGCCTGTCGGGGCTAAATCTTCCGTGCGGTCGATATCAATGCAGAACTGCGCATAGTAGCCATCCGCACGCCGAACTAGCCGTACGCGCTTGATTTGCTTGAGGTGGTAGAAATTTAAGTTCCGGCTACCAAGCAGCTTGAGCGACCCAATGCCAAACCCATCCCGCAAAGATAGGTGCTTACGGTCATCCGATAGTTTCCAGCCGGTAGTCTTGTACTCGACCGAGCGGTTATCTTTCTGAAACCGTGGGTAGCCCTTCTTGCCAGATGCAGCTTTCTTGCAGTTGTCGAAGAACCGTGAGATAGCCATCCAGGCTCTCTCTGCGGCTGATTGGCGGGCCATGGAATTAAGCTTTTTGGCCCACGCAAACTCAGCGGCGAGTAGAGCACACTGCTTGTTCAAATCATACTTAGTCGCACCTTTGGTATCGATCCAGTAGCGTAGGGCCTTGTTACGCACGAACTGGAAAGCACGAATGGCTTGGTCAATTAAGGCGAATTGCGTGGGGTGGCCGACTAGCTTCGATTCGAGTACAAGCATACACATATGGTACTTTACTAAGGCTGCGGTCTCTAGCTTAAAGTCGCCCCCAAGAGCGAGGTTTTAGACCCAGTTCCGAGGATAATCGTTTGTTCTTTGTGCCACCAGAGAGGTTTTCATGCCCCGCACATCCCGAAGCAGTACCGCCATTGCCATTGCCCTGGCTGTCTCCATCATGGTCCCGGCTGCGTTCGCGGCTGATGTCCAGATCCCGGTGGCAGCACCCGCTTCAAAGTCTCCCGATTGGGTCAAGCAGAGCAACGCAAACGCCCAGGTGCTGCTGGAGGTGTTGGCCCGCTTCAACCCGGAGCAGGCAGGCCAATTCGGCGTCGAAGGTCTCGATGAGCAGGTCATCGACCTCAAGCCGGGCATCAACGAACGTAGCCGTGCCGCTCTCAAGCAAGCGGACGAGACACTCCAGAAGCGACTCGCGGGCGAGAAAAATCCCCAGGTGCGCCAAGATCTCGAGATCCTCGTTGACGCGAGCGCTGAAGCCATTCGCGGTGGGGAACTAACCGAAAAATACGACATTCCCTACTTCAACATGCCCCAGTTGATGTTCGGGGGGTTGCGGGCATTGCTCGACGACCAGGTCCCGGCCGCACGCAGGCAGGCGGCCCTGGTCAGGTTGAGGCGTTACGCCGGGCTCGAACCAGGCTACACCCCGCTCACGGTGCTCGCAGAACAGCGTACCCGTGAACAGCTGAATCAGCCTGGCTTACGTGGCCCTGTCCGGGCAGAGGTAGAAAAGAACCTGGCCAACACTGCCTTTTTTGTCAGTGGCATCGGCCAGCTGTTTGAGAAGTATCAGCTCAGCGGCTACCAGGAGCCCTACGCGAAGCTCAAAGAGCAACTGAGCGCCTACGACGCCTTTGTGCGCAAAGACGTTTTACCCAGATCGCGCACGGACTTCCGGTTGCCGCCCGAGCAGTACGCCTACGCCCTGAGCCAATACGGCATGGATCTGCCACCGGCGGAACTAGTAACCAGGGCACATGCCGCCTTTGACGCGATTCAAAAAGAGATGCAAGCAATTGCACCGCGGGTGGCCGAGCAAAAGGGCCTCAAAGCCACGGATTACCGTGAGGTTATTCGTGCCCTCAAACAAGACCAGCTGGTTGGTGAAGCGATCCTGCCCCATTACCAGAAGCGATTGGCCGAGATCGAAGCCATAATCCGCCGCGAACGCCTGGTGAGTCTTCCCGATCGGGCAGCCCGCATCCGGCTCGCCTCGGAGGCAGAAAGTGCCAACACCCCGGCCCCGAACATGCGCCCTCCCCGTCTCCTGGGCAACACCGGCGAGCAGGGCGAATTCGTCCTGCCCCTAAACATCCCGGCCCCGCCCGGTGCCAAACCCGGTGCGACTCAAAAATTTGATGACTTCACCTATACCGCTGCCTCCTGGACGTTGACTGCCCACGAAGCCCGGCCCGGTCACGAGATGCAGTTTGCCGAGATTATCGAGGAGGGTGTGTCCGCAGCCCGCGCCGTCTTCGCCTTCAACAGCACCAACGTCGAGGGATGGGCGCTCTACGCGGAAGCGATTACCAAGCCCTACATGCCCCTGGACGGGCAACTCATCTCGCTGCAGGCACGGTTGCAACGCGCCGCCCGCGCCTTTCTCGACCCCGAGTTGCAGATGGGTAAAGTGACACCCGAGGAGGCATTGCGAGTTCTCAAAGAAGACGTGGGGCTCTCGGATGCCCTGGCCAACCAGGAGGTCGAGCGGTACACCTTCCGCGCTCCCGGCCAGGCGACTTCCTACTTCTACGGTTACACGCGCTTGATGGAGTTGCGCGCTGAAGTCGAGCAAGCGTTAGGCCCTAAATTCGACCAGCAGCGCTTCCACGACTTCATCCTGGCCCAGGGGCTCCTACCCCCGGCCCTTTTGCGCCGGACCGTGATGCAGGAGTTCGTCGCCAGGACCACGCCCTAGACACCGGGGCCTCCTCGCTAGACTGGCGGAAGCAATCGTTTGGGAGTCCGAGGTGGCAAGACTGGCGTATTTCGATTGTCCGGCCGGGATCGCGGGGGACATGTGTTTGGGTGCCCTGGTGGACGCCGGGGTACCTCCTGACTACTTGAACGAGCACCTGACCAAGCTGGGTCTCGATGCGGAGTACAACCTGCGATTTGAACGTGTACTCAAGAATGGTGTGGCAGCCACCAAGGCCCGCGTTCACCTGAGCGGCACCTCAGACCACCATCGCCACCTGGGTGACATCCAGAAACTGATTGGTGACGCCGCATTACCGGCCCGGGCTGCCGAGTGGAGCCTGCGTGTCTTCGAGATCCTGGCCGAGGCCGAAGCGCAAGTCCACGCCACCACTCCCGCACAGGTTCATTTTCACGAAGTTGGCGCGGTGGATGCCATTGTTGACATCGTCGGGACCTGCCTGGGTCTCGATTACCTGCAAATCGAGCGCATTGTCTGCTCGGCCCTCCCGACGGGCGGGGGGCTGGTCAGAGCAGCCCACGGCGTGATGCCCGTGCCGACCCCGGCCGTCGTCAAACTCATCGAAGCACGACAGATACCCGTTTACAGCAACGGCATCCACCGCGAACTCGTCACCCCGACCGGGGCTGCCATCGTCTGTGCCCTGGCGGAGAGTTTCGGTGCCCAGCCTGCCATGGCCGTCCGCAAAGTAGGTTTAGGTGCCGGGGACCGGGACCTGCCCCTGCCCAACATCGTGCGTCTCTGGCTGGGTGAGGCGTCCGCTCCGCTCATGGCTCCCCGCATGGGCGATGTCCACTCGTCACACGACCACACCCATAGTCATGAAGAAGTGATTGCGCGTCTTGAGACCCAGACGGACGACCTCAATCCGCAAGTACTGGGTTATTTGTTCGAACGCTTGCTCGAAGCAGGAGCGGCAGACGTTTTTACGGTACCGGTGGGCATGAAGAAGTCACGACCGGGAACACTCATGACCGTATTGTGTGCACCTGAACGTCTGGAAATTTGTGAACAAATTCTCTATCGAGAGACCACTAGCCTGGGTATCCGTCGCCTCTTTCAAGTCCGCTCCGTGCTGGGGAGACGATTTGAAACGGTCGAGACACCATTTGGCCCGATTTCACTCAAGGTCGGTGAGCACAACGGCGAGGTCTTAAATATCCAACCCGAGTACGAAGATTGCCGCCGCCTTGCCCAAGAGCATCGGCAACCTCTCAAGCTGATTCAGCAGGCTGCCTTGAATAGCTGGCATCGGTTGCACAACATCTGATCGAGCATCTCTTACTGCACAACGCGTATACATTGCTGTAAATATTCTATTGTTTGGCAAAAAATAGTTCATTCTGAAGCCAATTGAGCTAGTTTAGTATCATAAAATACAATGAAAAGCTTGGGGTCTGCTTAAGTGTTGGAGAAAGCAGGACTTAAAGCTTAGGAGAAACAGGTGAGTTGGGAAGATCCTTTCTCTGCACTGTTCCGCCAGGTTGAAGGGGGCGGGCAGTTTCCACCGGTCGTTGAACACTACGAGCGTGGAAAGACGATTTTTTTTCCGGGAGACCCGGCAGTACGGGTTTATTTCCTTCGCCGGGGTGCAGTCAAGCTCTCGCGCGTGTACGAGCACGGCGAGGAGATCACGGTTGCCCTGCTACGCGAGAACAGCGTCTTCGGCGTTCTCTCACTCATCACGGGTAACCGCTCCGACCGCTTTTATCACGCGGTGGCCTTTACGCCCGTGGATCTGATCGCCGTGGGTATCGAGCAGATGGAGCGGATCATTCAGGAAGACCCGGACATCTCCAAGCTTCTTTTCCAGGGTCTCGCATCGCGTATTTTGCAGACCGAGATGATGATCGAGACCCTCGCCCACCGCGACATGGGTTCACGCCTCGAAAGTTTTCTGCTTATCTTGTGCCGCGATTTCGGCCTGCCCACCAAGGACGGCGTGACGATCGATTTGCGCCTTTCTCACCAGGCAATTGCCGAGGCAATCGGTTCGACGCGTGTAACCATTACGCGACTGTTGGGCGATCTGCGCAAGAAAAAGCTGATCTCGATCAGCAAAAAGCGCATCACCGTTCACGACCCGATCAAACTCGGTCAGCGCTTCGCCTAGACTGGAGCAGTTTTTGTAGAGGTTCCGATGATCGACCGCGATCAGGTCCGCAAAGTCGCTTTTCTGGCGCGTCTAGAACTTGATGAGCAGGAGCAGGAGCGTTTTACCGAGCAGCTCGGAGCCATCCTCGATCACATCGCCCAATTGCAGCAACTCGACACCGAGGGCGTAGAGCCGACCGCGCGGGCCATCGAAATGAGCAATGTCGTGCGCGAGGATACGCTCAAACCGTGGCAAAACCGCGAAGCGATCCTCGCCAACGCCCCGGCCCGCGAGTCGGACTTCTTTCGGGTACCCCGCATCATGGACTGAGCTGGTCGGGTTACGGGGATCAAGCCCCGCTCGTCATGACCATGGGACCGGTCGGAGAATCCATGCCACCTTTGGGTTCGATGGTGACCATGAGGTCGCTGTTTTGGGTAAAGCCGGGGGACTGAATTTTGGCCACTGCCCTGCCATCGGCACCGACAGTGAACTTGCCGCTTTCAATCTTGCGACCATCCAGGACAAGCCAGACCTGGTAAACCCGGTCGGCAGGTAAGGGCGGCAGGTCCCGCACCGTCAAGATCCCCGTGCTGTCACCGGAGTTGATGAGCAGACTGCCATCCGCCCGGACCGCCTGGTCCATGCCCTTGAGACTGATCAGGCGTGCGTCGGATCGCTGAAGCATGGCAATCAGGTCTCGCTCACGGTCAAGCGAGGCCACCAGCGAACGGTTCTCTCCCACTAGCCGCGCAGTATTCCAGCCGAGACCGCCCGTGAGTGCGATCAGCAAACCGGCAGCTACCCAGGCCGGGGCCGTGGAGCGAAACGGGATGACGTTGGAGACAGTAGGAGTTTGGGGATGGAGTACAGGAGACTCGACCTGACGGAGTATGGCATCTCGCATACGACTTGTGGGTAGCTCGTCTGAAGCATCGGGCAGACCGTAGGGCAGCAGATCGAGGACATCCTTGAGGCGGTCTGCCTCGATACCCAGCTCGGGATTACGCTCGACGGCCTGGCGAAAACGGGCCAGTTCCTCCTCGCTGAGGTTTCCGAGAGCGTACCCGGCAGATAATTGTTCAAAGTCGTTCAGGTCTTCCATGTTCTTGCACCTTCAGGGGATAAGGTCGCTCAGGGCTTGTTTGAGTTTGAGCAGGCCCAGGCGTGAGCGGGTCTTGACTGTCCCCAGTGGCTCCTGCAACTGCTGAGCAATTTCGGTCTGGCTGTAACCTTCAAAGTAAGCCATCTCAAGGACTGTGCGTTGGGCCTCGGGTAGTTGTCCCAGGGCACCACGGACACGTTCGCTGCGCTCACCGAGCGAGACTGTTTCAAGCGGTAAGCGGGCGGGAGCGGTGAGCATCTCGGCTTTCCAGCGCTGTTGGGTACGCCAGGCGGTCTCCTGACGCCGGATGCGGTCGAGGGCTCGCGAGCGGGTCATGGTCATCAGGTAACTATTGAGCGTGCCACGCTGGGGGTCGTAATTGTCCTTGCCCCGGTTCCAGAAGAAAAGAAATATTTCCTGGGTCAAGTCTTCCGCCTCCCGTGGGTCTTGAAGAATACGCAGGCCGAGCCTGTAAACCACCGCACCATAACGGTCATAGATCAGTGCCAGAGCACGGCTGTCCGACTGCCGGACCGCCTGCGTCAATTGGGCATCGCTCTGGTTGAGGTCCTCTGCCATACTAATTTCCGTTCGTTGCGTGTACCTCCAGTTTCACAGTGAGGGAGACGGAAAGAAAGGCGCGAGCAGAAGTTGAATCTGCATATCCCATCCGAGCAGAATAGCCACGGCGCTGGCCGCGACCAGTACGCCGCCCACCCGTTGAAGACTTTCGGCATGTGTACGCAGACCCAACAGCTTTCCACTGAGATACCGCCCCCCGTACGCAATCACCAGCATTGGCAGTGCTGCCCCCACGGCATAGGTGACCAGCAATCCAAAAGTGGTGAGGGGATTGTCGTTGGCAACCGCGAGGGTCAGGATGCCCGCGAGGACAGGTCCAGCACAGGGAGTCCACA
>JACMIX010000475.1 GCA_014380935.1 Gloeobacterales cyanobacterium ES-bin-141
CATTTTTACGCGGACTTGTATCCACGTGAAGGTAAATACGGGCACTTCGCCGCCTTTGACCTGGGCATTGGTCACGCCAATCCGGACGGCACTTACCGCAATACCTTCGCTGCCATGGTGGGCAACTGGCCCAGGGGGACAGCCGGCAAACCAGCGCTGCTCAGTCACGATGATGTAGAGACGTTTTTTCACGAGTTCGGTCACATCATGCACCAGACTCTGACCCGGGCAAAGTACGCAAGCCTCGCCGGCACCAATGTACGGCGAGACTATGTCGAGGCCCCCTCGCAGGTGCTCGAAAACTGGGTCTGGGACCCGGTCATCCTCAAGCGCATCTCAAAGCATTACCAGACGGGTGAGCCTCTGCCGGACGCATTGCTGGACAAGATGGTCGCAGCCAAACATGTCAACGAAGGCATTTACACCTCGCGGCAACTCTTGTTTGCCACGGCGGACTACCGCTATCACTCATCTGGCTCAAAAGTAGACACCACCGCTACCTGGAATCAATTATCCCAGGCGGTCATGCAGGTTCCCGCCGTTCCGGGAACGCATTCCCAGGCATCGTTCGGACACCTGATGGGTGGCTATGACAGCGGTTACTACGGCTACCTGTGGTCGAAGGTCTTTGCCCAGGACATGTTCACCCGCTTCGAAAAAGAAGGGTTGACCAGTTCTCAAGTCGGAGCCGAGTACCGCAAGCGAATCCTTGAACCGGGTGGTGTTGCTGAGCCCGATGTGCTGATCCGCGATTTTCTGGGCCGTGAGCCCAGTAAAGAGGCGTTTTACCGCGAACTGGGTCTCTAGAACCTTTGACAGTAGACTCACAAAACTTGGCTGGGCGGATGATTGCTGCTATACCTATGCGTAAGGCTGCTGGCAGGTTTCAGTCCTGGAGGAAATCGCATGAAGGTTAACTTGATTAGAGCGTCCGACGAAGAAAAATCCGTCGTACAGAGCTTATACCCACTGTATTTACATGATCTATCGGAGTTTATAGATGATATCGATGTCAACGAAAGAGGGTGCTTTAACATCAAATTTCTAGACTTATTCTGGCAGAATGATTCGCTTTTCGCGTTTCTAATTCGGGTCGATGATAAGCTGGCAGGCTTCACACTGCTTTCGACACCTCCTTACACTTCCATGGAGGTCGATTATCTGGTGAACGAGTTTTTTGTGCTCAAGAAATATCGACGTAGAGGTGTGGGCCGTCTGGCTGCTTTCGAGCTGCTCAACAAGTTCCAGGGCCGATGGGAGATTTACGAATCTCCTACCAACAAACTTGCACAAGTTTTCTGGCGCAAAGTGATTCGAGAATACACGCTTGGACAATATGAGAGTCTAGATGACGGCACCAAGCAGCGGTTCAACAACGCCGTAGTTATGCGCTGACAGAAGAAGCCCGAGCAAACGCCCGGGCTTCTTCTAGAACCGCTAGATAAATCGGTTGATGATTGCTTAGATGAGATTAAGTACGTCACGGACGACACTGTAGCCAGCCAGATCCCAGAGTAGATAGGCAACAAAGCCGATCATGGCGAGACGACCGTTCCAGATTTCTGACTGGGGTGTGAACCCAAAGAGAAACGCATTGCGGTCCTGACCATTGATCTCGGTGTTATTGACAGTTGTGCGGGGTTCGGTATTCATTGATAAACATTCCAGCAGCGTTATAAATCTGTTATAGGCCGCCGGAATGGCATTCTTAGTCTGCCTAAAGACATAATTCGTAATAATTTAGATGGCCCCCTGGATGGCGTCGAGCACGCGAATGGCATCGTGCAGAGGACCGACCTGGTGGGTCCGGATGTAATCTACCCCAGCAAGACAGGCCCAGATTTCAGCCACGAGGGTCCCGTGTGCGCGTTCATCTGGGCCACGTCCTCCAAGTACGTGACCAATGAAGGATTTGCGGGAGACAGAAATATAAAGCGGTAGTCCCAGTTGCAATTGCTCCAGATGGCGCAGGACCGTCAGACTTGGTTCGGGATTGCTGCCCAAAAAATAGCCCATACCGGGATCGAGAATGAACTGGTCTTCGTGCAGGCCGCCTCTCAACAACTCCTCGACCCGGCGTGCGAAGAAATCGCGCACTTCCATAAGGATAGTCCCGGCATCTCCCGGTTGCCTGGTTGCACGGGGGCCGTTGTTGCGGGCGAACATCAATACGACCGGTACTCGGTAAGTTTGCAAAACCTCGACCGCAGCCGGGTTACCCAGGGCTGTAATGTCGTTGATCATGTCAGCCCCGAGCGCAAGGCAGTGGGCCATTACCTCGGGCTTGAAAGTATCGATGGCAACACAGGCTCCACTCGCTTTGAGAGCACCGATGACCGGGGTCAGCCGTTCGATTTCTATTTCAGCCGTGACACGCTGACCGTCGGGGTTACTGGACTCAGCTCCGAGGTCAAGCAGGTCCGCACCCTCGGCCAGGAGCCTGCGGCCATGCAGGATAGCCTGTTCCGGCTCCAGGAAGCGCCCACCGTCTGAGAAGGAATCGCTTGTGATGTTGACGATGCCGACAATACGGGTCACAGCGCGAGGTCGGGCTGAGCGGCAAGGAGCCTGCCTGTCTCCAACCGGTACACGCGGTCTGCAAGTCCACTCAGTTCGTGGGGATCGTGGGTGACGACCAGTAGGCCCCACTGTTTC
>JACMIX010000476.1 GCA_014380935.1 Gloeobacterales cyanobacterium ES-bin-141
GTGGCTTCGTAAGCTGCTCCTGCGTATTCGTCATAAGCCTCGAACGCCTCACCTGTGCCGCTGTTACTGGAGTCAAATTCTTCTTGCTCTTCGAATTCCATGACGTTTCCTCCCTGCTGAATTGCTGGTTGTTGAAACGAGCGTGAGTGCAATCTCACAAGACCGCGTTGCCGGTCGTGAATTCATCCTACTCACTAAAAAGATCTATGGTCAGCCAGGTGCAAACCATGCAGATGCATCTGAAAATACCTCGGCAGAAAACCGTCTTGTTAAAGCTTTGGGTAAGTTGCAAAAAAACAGACTCGGTTTGGATGCCAACCCAGCGAGATTTTAAGTCGTGGCGATTGCTTGCACGCTGCTCAAGCCAGGATCTTTCAAGTGCAAGTCTTTCAGGAGCGTGCATGTCCGTCTGCAAGCATCTTGATCACTTCAGGCGAGGCAGCCCCACCGGCATCGATCAGCATCTGGATGACCGGACCACGGACTTTATAGAGGTGTGGGTTGTTCAGCACAATATCTGGATCAGCGTGGTTTTCAAGAAGGATGCGCACTACTTCTATCTGGCTATAGAGTGCCGCTTTTAGCAGCGGTGTCGTGCCGTCCTGTTTGCCTTTTTTATCTGGCAATGCTCCCCAGGCAAGCAGGAGCTTGACCAGGTCGGGATTGTTTTTGCGCACTGCCAATTTTAGTGCGGTCGTGCCGCTTGTCGTATCGTTCGTGTCCGCTCCCGCCTCAAGTAGAGCAGTGGCGATTTCGAGCTGTTCTTGCTCGACGGCTTCGAGTAATGGACTGGGTGATTGGGGCAGCCAGTCGGACAAAAGATTTTTCGCCTGGTTAACCTGGGCTCCCTGACCAATTAATTGTTTGACCGCTTCCAGATTTCCGGTGCGGATTGCCTGGACCAGTGTTGTCGTACTCATGAGACCACTACTCGTCTTTGTGAATTAAATCAGCGACCTGATCGGCTGCGAAGAATCCGGCGACACCGCCTATCAACCCACCGGCAATCCCGGTGACGATGGCACCGGGGCCGGTCGTCAAACCGACTGCTGCTCCAAGAGCTGCCCCGGCCTGCGCCCCGGCGATTGCCCCGCCCCAGCCGCCTACCTGCCGGACACCCTCGGCGATGATTGGAGCGGGTGTTCCTTCCTCGACACTTTCCTGGGTTGCTTCTGCTAGATCGTAGACCGTCAGTGCAGCGCCGACGACCCCGGCGACCCGGCCCGCCGTCTTCAGTGCCCGCATGCCGCCCGTCTCGACTGCACTGGCCGGGACATCACCTTTGAAAAGGGCTTCCTGTTCGCCGCGCAACTGATTGGCTTTCCACATCTCGGTACGGGCCTGATACCTCGGGCTTTCTTTAGCCATCGCCTCGAGATCGGCTGTCACGTCTGCGTTGGAGTAAAACTCGGCTCCCGCCCGTCTGGCCTCTTCAACGCCGATATGGTAGGGCTTGCCGTCGATGTTGGGTGCGCCCTTCGGGTTCTCGCTCGCCGAGATGAACGGTGTGGGACTCGGTCCGCCCCGCGGATTCAGGTGCTCTCCGAGGGCATGTTCACCCGGCCTCAACTCGACATCCGGCCCAGTTGCCTGAAACCCATACTTCGTCGGATTTGGAACGTTCGGGCTTTCTTTTCGAATGACCGTATCCTCGAAAGGTGCTGATGGCGGCACGATTTTTGCATCGTGCAGAGGACCAAGGGGTTCTTCAGGCAGTCCCCAGTCCTGTTCACCGCCTTCCTCAGTACTGCTCTGGGCCAAAGAAGACGTCCGGGGATCATCGAGGGCATCCTCTCCCGGCTCCTGTGTCGTGGTCAAGGACCCGCCCTCTACATCAGCGTAGGGGTCAAAGGCGACCGGCACGAAAGCACTATCTGGAGCGTACGCCTCCAGATAGTCTTCTGAGTAACCAGTGCCCAGGTCAATGAGGCTGCTACTGGAGCCAGGGCTATGGTTGTAGTCAACCTCATCTGGTTCCCTGACTTCTGTGAGTGGAAAGTCAAATGGCTCGGTAACGTCGTGCGCATCAGGTGGGTAGGGTGCTATTTGAAAATTAATGTCACCCACGATGCCCGCATAGTTAGTGTCACCATAGTCAGCTGTAGTATCCAGACCGGTAAAAGCCGGGGCTTCCTCGTACAAGAGCAAGGCGCTGTTGTCGAGGCGCTCGAACGGCTCAAAATCTGCAGCCGGAGCGTGGTCGTCGCCGAGTTCTTCTAGAAGATACCGATCGTCGCTGTCGTAATATTCTTCGGGTTCTAAAGCTTCCAGGTCTGAATCTGGATAAGCATCAAATTTACCTGGCAGCCCAAGGTCATCAGTCTGGCCGCTGTCCTCGATTGACTCGTCGGGTGAAAAGGAGAGCGATTCCCACTCCATAGCGGTCTCCAGGTGAAAGAATCCAGGTTCAGGGCACTCCTAGGGAGAACTGATTCTTCCTGTTAAGAGCCGGTGACTCGAAAGATCGGGAGTGTATTCAGCCTTCTATTTGCCCGGAAGTAGCTCATGGCTGTCGTCGATACCAGGTGCTATCTTCGGCATGCCGCCCGCTGCCCCAGGAGCGAGTTTATGAGTTTTGTAAAAGTTTCAATGCTGGTTTGCTGTCTCTACTGGATAGCCGAACAGGCTCTGGCCGCAGACATCGTCTCGATGCCGATCGAGCGTCAGGTGGCAGAAGTGAGTGCCCGGCTGGAGGGTGTGATGACAACTTCTGCTCAGGCAGCCGCCAATGCTAAAGCGCCCGACGTGCGCATGACAACCTGCCGGGTCCGGGGAGTGGAGGCCCCGGCCTTCCTCCTGTACCAGGAACAGGCGATGTCTGTAAGCCTCGATAAGCCGTACCGACAACGCTACTTGCTGATTGCTCCAAGTTCTGATCAACAGACGGTTGAATCGCTCACCTTCAAGCCAACCGAGCCGAAGTTGCTCACGGGCCTGTGCAGCAAGCCTGAAGCCGAGCGGGTCGTTCCATTCAGGCTGTCAGCGACAGCGGCTGACTGCCGGGTCTTACTCAAGCCCGTGGGCGAAGACTTTGTCGGCAATACCCCTGAGCAGGGCTGCCCGGCAAACGTGCGCGGTGCGGTGCGGATCACCAA
>JACMIX010000059.1 GCA_014380935.1 Gloeobacterales cyanobacterium ES-bin-141
AATACCCACCAAGATCTCACCGACTACTGCTGGCTGACCTATCCAGTTGAATAGGCTCCCGGCTGCCTTGGCACTGGCAAAAATGACAAATAGGGCCACTAGAATTGCTGCGGCATCATGACCCTCACCAGTTGCGACAGCCAGCGGTGGTAGAAATAGCGGGATCGGCATGGTAAACCTCAAAGTTTATATACACAAACGCCCCAGTGGGGAACCCCATGTCAGCCTAAAGGCCAACAGACAGACTCCACCGCTGGGGCGTTATTAAAAACTCGGTTTGCTTGCTCTACTATAAATCGATCCAGCCGAACGGCAGGGTCAGACTACTGGTTAGCGGCCTTGCCCGTGTAATCGACCGTGTTCCCCTGGGTGCTGTCGGGTTGCTCTCGAAGGGCACTCTGAGGCCTGCCCATACTGTAATTGAGGACCCGGTGCTCCAGGTTGTAGGCAATGGCACCCTTTTGCAGCAAGTCGCGGATACAGTTTTCAAGCTCCGAGCCGATACGTCTCAGGTTGTACTCGGTCAGGTCTTCGCCGTTGTAAGACGCAACCAGACGCTCGAATTGCTGGTAGACCTGCTTGAGGGCGTCGTCATTCCAGATGAACTCGTTGTCCGGGTCGATGTCCAGGGTCAGTGTCTTGTCGCTGGGTACGAAGGTCTCGCCCTGGACCTCGGCTGTAAAGATATGAACGTGTCGGGTAGTCGATTTCAGCATGGCACTCAGACGGTCGGCCTCTCTATTATCTTCTGTGTTGTCCAGTCGCAACTCAGGATGGTACCTGCTCCGGTACATGCCGTATTTAGCTTCTTTGCTATTACACACAATTCTTGCAGATTTGGTATCTAAAATTACGGGAACGCACTTTTTGAGCTGAACAAATAGTGCTGCAGATTTTCTTTACTATAAATGGAGGAAGATTGGGTAGCATAGGTTCAATCAAATTTTGGATCTACCGGCCTGGCTGCTTTTAGCCGTCTTGTACAAGCACGGCTGTAGACCACTAACCCATCGCTCTACAGAGATCTTATGCGCCTAAAGTTCGTGAGCAAACGCAATTTCTGGCTGTCATTCACTATCGCCCTTGCGACGATCACCAGTGTTCTCATGGTTCAGTCCAATAGTCCGAGTTGGGCTATTTTTCAAGACTCGCCCAAGGAGCTGGTGGATGAGGTGTGGCAGGTCATCAACCGCGAGTACGTAGACAGCACTTTCAACCACCAGGATTGGGAACAGACGCGTAAGAAGTACCTAAGCCGCGACTACAAAACGCCCGAGGCGGCCTACAAAGCGATTCGGGAGATGGTCAAGACGCTTGACGATCCATATACCCGTTTCATGGACCCCAAACAGTACGAGTCGATGCAAATCGACACATCAGGAGAGCTTTCGGGCGTCGGCATCCAGCTTGGCCAGGACCAGAAGACGAAGCAGCTCACGGTTGTGTCCCCGGTTGAGGATTCACCCGCTTTCCTGGCCGGGGTCAAGTCACGGGATATCCTGGTTGCCATTGACGGCAAAACGACCAAGGGCATGGACGTGGACGATGCGGTCGGTCGCATCCGCGGTAAGGAGGGTTCGTCTGTGACTCTGACCTTTCTGAGGGAGAAAAAGACCCTGGCCGTGCCCCTGGTGCGAGCCCACATCGAGCTGAAGTCGGTCAAATCGGCTCTGAAAGTTGAGCAGGGACAGCGCATTGGCTATGTGCGGCTCACGCAGTTCAGTGCCAAGGCGGACAAGGGTGTACACGCCGCGATTGATAAGCTCCTAGAAGAGGAGGTAGAAGGTTTCATTCTGGACCTGCGCTCCAACCCCGGCGGGCTTCTCTACTCCAGTGCCGAGATTGCGCGGCTGTGGATGGATGAGGGCACGATTGTCTCGACGGTTGATCGTAACGGGCAACGCGAACGCCTGATGGCAAACCGGCAGGCGTTGACTGACAAACCCCTGGTCGTGCTGGTCGATGGCGGTTCGGCCTCCGCGAGCGAAATTCTCTCCGGTGCACTTCAGGAAAACCACCGGGCTGTGCTGGTTGGAACGAAGACCTTCGGTAAGGGCCTGGTCCAGTCGGTCCACCCACTGTCGGACGGTTCAGGGCTCGCTGTGACGATTGCCAGGTACCAGACTCCCTCCGGCCGCGACATCAACAAAAAAGGTATCGAACCTGATTTCAAAATCGACCTGCCCAAAAAGTTCAAATTTGAGCAGGTTGCTACCCCGGAAGATCCACAGTACGCCCGGGCAGCTCAGATTTTGACTGAGAAGATCGCAGCCAGGACGAATGGCAGCGTTGTCACAGCCAAGACTCGGAGTGAGGAAGAAGTACCTCAGGCCTCGACTAAATGATCCAGGACTCGGCTCTCGATTTGTCCGGTCGAGACCTGCTGAGTCTCGATGATTTCGAGCCCGGTCAGCTCGCGCAGGTTCTAGAACTGGCCAGTCGCCTCAAAAGTGGTGAGGCACTCACCACTTTGCGGGGCAAGACTCTGGGCCTGCTCTTCCGCAAAGCTTCCACTCGCACGCGAGTGAGTTTTATGGTGGCGATGTATCAGCTGGGCGGTGAGGCAATCGACCTGAGTCCGGGAGCTACTCAGGTTGGTCGTGGGGAGCCCGTGCGCGATACGGCCCGGGTCCTCAGCCGCTATGTGGATGCCCTGGCAATTCGCACCTTTGCACAGAGCGAACTCGAAGAGTACGCCCGCTTCGCCGACATCCCGGTGATCAACGCCCTGACCGACAGCGAGCACCCCTGCCAGATCCTGGCGGATCTACTGACGAGTCGGGAGACCTTTGGGTCGCTTGCCGGTCGC
>JACMIX010000477.1 GCA_014380935.1 Gloeobacterales cyanobacterium ES-bin-141
ACTACGACATCCATGTCGATGATTGGCTTAGCCGCTAGCCCAGGAACCGATGTGCTGCCGACGTGTTCAATACTTAATGCCAAACCGCCAAGAATGCTAGCTACGGGAGTTCGTAACTCCTCGAAAAGCCCAGGCCAACCTGGATCATAATCGACAATGACAATTGGCTGAGGCATGTCTTCTCACTTTCTTATGAACATTGTGCGTCAGTTTCAGCTAGTAGGCAGTCGGTGTTCGGGGTTTCCGGTGCCGGTGCCATTGCCCTCGCCATTGCCCATGGCTCGTGCCCTGGTGCCGTTTGCGGCGGCTCGCTCGTTTCCGGAATCTACTGTGCTTCGCCGTCAGTCGGCGGCTGATTGTCCCCGCCTGGCGGTTCCAGCAGCTTTCGGCTTTTTTTCAGTCGCTTCCACATGCGACGAATCTGAACGTATGCTTCTTCGGCGGTGATTTTGTTGCCAGTTTCGAGAGCTACCAGGAGGCCGACACGGTTTGCGAATTCCTGCAGGTTGGCGTTAAATGCCAACTGTCCGAGGGTGAATGGCCCGTAGTAGCGGCTGGTCGGGTTGAGAAATTCCTCTAAGCCGGTAGCAGGCGGCACTTCATCGTCTGCCTTTTTCTCTGCATCTTCAGGAGGGTCTGGAGGCGACGGCATCAGCTTTCACTTTCTTGTGGAGGGCAAACCTTGCACTGCTCGGGTTCTAAAGCCAGCACCACTCGCTGTCCGCGCTCGTCGGACTGTTTTAATTCCACCAGCCAGCGGCCGGAGCCTTCAGTACCGACAAGGCAGCCGTGGCTGCCCTGGTAATCCTTGAACAGAACGATGACCTGCCACTGTGCAGACCATTGGTGGGAGGTTTTAATCAAAGCAAAGTAGAAATGTATGAAGTTATGAGTTGATTAAGGTTCCACAATAGCCGCTGCCGGTTGGAGTGCAATAGCACCTGTGGACCATAAGCCGTTCCTGTCGCAGCGGCGTCAACTTAGAGACTACGTAGGCACAACTTCCTGTTTTCAATGAAACGAATCGCCGCATGCCAGTTGCGAAACGATACCCGCCACTCGTTTCTGCCGTGTTTCCAGACGTTTGGCGGTCTGTTCCCTTGTCGCCCATGGGCAGGACCGTCCCTGTTAGCGGCGAGCTACCGTCCTGGTCCTTGCCGCCCGCTACGATTGCGTACACACTGGCCAGGAACGCTGGGTGCGGTCGAGGCTGCCTGAGCTGTGTGGGCCGGGGTTATGATATGCGCGACAGCTCGCCGATTGTGTCGTTGATGCCTGAGGAACGCGCTGAAGCATGGCCACCGAGAGCAACATTCACCTCGTAGATCCGCTGAGTGGTCGGCGCTATCCCTCCGCTCCTGAGCAAGCTGTGGTCCTGTCGAGCGTCGTCTCCGGATGGCGCACGGGCCTCACTTTTGAAGTGCAACGCCTTGCACCCGCCGCCCTGGGTGAACACCTCCTTGAAGGACACCGGCTGATTGTCAACCTGGGCGGCCCCGTCCGCTTCGGGTGGCACGTCGGCGACCGTCCGCGCGAGGCCCTGCTTCCCACCGGCGGTCTTTGCCTGCAAAGCGAGGGCGACACCAACGCCCCCTTCTGGCGGGACGAGCTGACCGTGGCGGCGGTGGCCATTGCCCCGGACTTCGCCTCGCGGATTCTAGAAGAGCGGGCCCCCCTGCCCATCGAGACCTTTGCCGAGCGGCGCTGCCTCGAAGAACCCCAGGCCCATGCCTACGCCCGCGCGCTGGCATCAGAGTTAGCGAAGCCGGGTGAGCCGCTTTATGCCGAGACCCTGAGCCTGGCTTTCACCCTCCACCTGCTGGCGAACCACGGTCGCCCTGGCCGTGGTCCCCTCGTCCCCCGTGGGAAATTGACGGCGGCACAGTTGCGCTCGGTGAGTGAGCTGGCCCACGACCGACTTGCAGACGAAGTGTCCCTCGAACAGCTGGCGGGGGCGGCGCACCTCTCCGCCTTTCACTTCGCACGGCTTTTCAAGCGCACCGTGGGCATCGCCCCCCACCGCTACGTGCTCAATTTGCGCCTGGAACGTGCCCAACGACTCCTGCGCGAAGCGAAGCTGACGCCCGCTCAGGTCGCCATGGAAGTGGGCTTCTACGACCAGGCGCACCTGAGCAACGTCTTTCGGCGGGAACTGGGCGTCACCCCCGCCCTCTTCGCCGCCCGAACCTGAGTGCTTCAAGGGCAAATCTGCCCGGCGGTTTCGGATGGTGAGCAAGTTTTTCCAAGGCGAGCGGGGCCTTGGCCGGTGAGTATCGGTGTAGCAAAACCCCAACACCGAAGGAGCTTCACGATGCACCAGTTTCATGCCGTTGCCCTGGCCACCCTGGGATCTCTCGTCCTCACCCAGGCCGCTGCCGCCGATGGGATCGAAGTCCGCAAAGTCCAATTCCTGAGCGGCGGCAACACGGTCGTGGGCAACCTCTACTTGCCTGCCGGTCGCCCTGGACGCACCGCCCAAGCCGCCGTCGCGGTCGTCGGTCCGCAAAGCAGCATCAAAGAACAGGTTCCCGCCGTCTACGCCCGGCGGCTGGCAGAACGCGGTTATATCGCCCTTGCTTTCGACCACCGGACTTTCGGGGAGAGCGGCGGCCTGCCGCGTCAGTTCGAGAATCCGGCGATGAAGGTGGAGGATATCCGCAACGCCCTCACTTTCCTGCGCGCTCTGCCGGAGGTCAAACCCACTGCCGTCGGTCTGCTTGGCATCTGCTCCGGCGGCGGCTACAGCGCCCGTGCCGCCGCCGCCGACCCGGCGCTTGCGGCCCTGGTGACCGTGGCCGGTTTCTACCACGATCCGGCTGTAATGCAGCAGTGGTTGGGCGAGAACTACCGGGCGCGCCTGGAGCTGGGCAAAGCGGCCCGGATCAAGTACGAAACTACAGGCACTGTCGATTACATGACGAACGTCGATCCTGCCGACCCGAAAGTGGCCATGCCCGGAGCGGAAGCTTACGAATACTACGGCACTGCCCGTGGGGCACAGCCGAACTGGGTGAATCGCTCGGCGGTGATGTTCTTCGAGCCTTTTCTGCAGTTCAACGCGATCGAGGCGGGCGCTCAGATCAAAGCTCCGACCCTGGTCGTTCATTCGGACGCGGCCCTGGTACCGGAAGGGGCGCGACGTTTCTAGGCGAGTGTGCCCACTCAAAAGAAGCTGCACTGGATGAAAACGAGAGACCACATTGCTTTCTACGACCAACCGGAGGTCGTCGATGAGGCAGCAAGGCAGGCGGCAAAGTGGTTCGACCTGCAACTAAAAAGCCAGGGTAAGAACTGACCGATATCGCCGCTGTCTGTTGTCGTGTGCGGGAGCAGGTGTGGTGCTGTCGCTGCACTTGTTGCAGATGTGCCTTGTGCACATCATGGAACGCGGCCTGCGTTCTATAAAACGCTACTGATCCAGCGAGTGCTCTTAGAAGGAGACTTTGTCTGTGTGGCCCGTGGTGCTCTCTGCCGCTATTCTGTTCGCTCGCTATCTGGACGCTATTCTGTCTGCCGTCTCGCTATGTTGGGGTCAGGGTATGGAAGCTGATTTTTGAAGTTGCGCAGTATTACTGCTGTCAGTCAAAATACGCTCAAACTCTCTGCCTGTCCGGCTTCAAGCTGTTGGATGCTTTCAAGTGCCAGTAGTGTGCTCCTACTCCGACTTGCCGAGATCTCAAGCAATTCATCCTGCAGTCTAAAGTTTAGAAGCAGTGCTACTGATCG
>JACMIX010000478.1 GCA_014380935.1 Gloeobacterales cyanobacterium ES-bin-141
AGGAAAATGTCCGGCAGCGAGTAGAGGATATCCACAAGGCGCATCATCGCCTCATCGACTTTGCCGCCGACATAGCCCGAGACTGCACCGTAGGTGACGCCAATCACAAAGCTGACACTGGTTGCCACCAGTGCGACAAATAGCGAAATACGTCCCCCGACCAGCGAGCGCACGAGAATATCTCGTCCGAGCTGGTCGGTACCGAACCAGTGGGCGGCACTCGGGGGCAGGTAGATGGCCTCGGGATCGGTCTGGTCGTAACTGTACGGAACCAGCAACGGCCCAATCGTCACGGCAACGAGAATAAAACCAAGAACGACGGCACTCACCACGGCCAGCTTGTTTTTGAGCAGGCGACGCCAGGCATCTTTCCAGAGGCTGGTACCTTCGACCAGTTCAAAGGCCTGGACATCAGGAGCGGTCGCGGGGTTGACGGGTGCTTTCATGATTATTTGTAAGCGATGCGCGGATCGATCAGCGCGTAGAGGACATCGACCAGCAAGTTGAGCAGGACCAGCAGCGTGGCGACAACCAGGGTAACCCCGACGACGATGAAACTGTCACGGGCGTTGGCTGCTTCGATAAAGAAGTTACCCAGTCCGGGGATCAAAAAAAGTTTTTCCACGACAATTGTGCCTCCGAGCAAAAAGGCAAGGGCCGGACCCGAGTACGAAACCACCGGTAGAATACTGCCCCGGAGCGCGTGCCGCACAAGCACGACCCCCTCACGAAGGCCCTTGGCGCGGGCTGTGCGGATGTAGTCGCTGCGGAGCACCTCGACCAGGCCCGAGCGGGTGAGGCGGGCGATATAGGCCGTGTAGAGGGCTCCCAGGGTGAACGCAGGCAAAATCAGGTGCTGAAGGTCACCCCAGCGAGCCGGGGGCAACCAGTACAGAGTCAGCGACAGGGGGATTACAAGCAACGGCCCAAGCACAAAGTTGGGAATAGACACTCCCAGCACGGCGATTGCCATCGAGCCATAATCGACGCTCGAATTTTGCTTGAGGGCAGCCAGAATTCCCGCTCCCATACCGAACACCAGCGCGATGAGATAGGCCGTGCCACCCAGGATCACCGAGTTGGGCAACCCCTGGGCAATCACCTCGCTCACCGAGCGGTCGATGTAACGCGTCGAGGGACCGAGATCGGCGTGGAAGACGACCCGCTCCAGGTAGCGCAGGTACTGCACGTGGAGCGGGGCATCGAGGCCGTATTTCGCGTTGAGCTTCTCGATCACTGCAGGCGGATAGGAGCGCTCACTCGCAAAGGGATTGCCCGGTGCGAGGCGGACCAGGAAGAAGCTAATCGTGATGACGACGAACAGGACCGGAATGGCGAGCAATAAGCGTCGAAGGATGAATTGCAGCATGGATAGGTCCTGAGAGGGTCAGCGGCGGCGTGCGAGTTCGGTCTTCTGCCAGTCGCGGTCGATGGACACGTACTTGAGCGGGTGCTGATCGAGCAGGTTGGGGTACCAGCCCTCTACCCACGGCTTTTTGAGGTAGGTGAGGGCCTGGTAAAAGATGGGCACGATCGGGGCCTGCTCGATCATGTAGGCTTCCGCCTCTTGCAGGAGTCGGCTGCGCTTGCGCTCGTCGGGCTCGGCATTAGCCTCGGCCATCAAACGGGTGTACTTGGGATCGACCCAGCCGGGGTGGTTGTTGAGAGTATCCTCGGTAAACAAATCGAGGAACGTGCTCGGGTCGATATAGTCGCCTATCCACGCGTCGCGCGCCACATCGAAGTCTCGCCGTTCGCGGCGGGCCTGGAAAGTCTGCCACTCTTCGTTTTGCAACTGAACTTTGATGTTGAGCTGCTCCTTCCACATCCGCTGCACGGCCTGAGCCACATTACGGTGGCTCTCAAGCGTGTTGTAGTAAATGGTGATGGTCGGGAAGCCCTTGCCATCCGGGAAGCCGGCCTGGGCGAGAAGTTTGCGGGCTTTCTGCGGATCGTGTTTGGGTCCCGGTAGAGGCACGTACCCCGGTACACCGGGCGGCACGAAAGTATAGGCGGGAATCTCTCCGCGGCCTACGTACTTGTAGGCGATGTCTTCTTTGTTGACAGCCAGGTTCAAAGCCTGCCGCACCCGGATGTCATTGAAGGGTTTGCGCCTGACGTTGAGGTCATAGTAGTAGGTCGTGAATTGGGGACCGC
>JACMIX010000479.1 GCA_014380935.1 Gloeobacterales cyanobacterium ES-bin-141
ATTTGCACAGATATCGGTAGTCTATGGAAGTTGTGATTAACCTACGCTCCGCCACCCTTGATGACCTGGATTTGCTCCGACACTGGGACGAGCAGCCGCACACTGTAGCTTCAGATCCTAATGATGACTGGGGTTGGGAGGTTGAACTCAGTAAGACTCCCGACTGGCGGGAGCAACTCATTGCCGAAGTTGACGGTTGCCCGATCGGTTTTATGCAAATCATCGATCCCGCCCGTGAGGAAAGTCATTACTGGGGAGAGGTTCCGGCTGACCTGCGTGCCATTGATATTTGGATCGGTGAAGAGGTCAATCTGGGCAAAGGCTACGGGACGAAAATGATGCAACTCGCCCTTGGGCGTTGTTTCTCCAGCCCTACTGCGTCGGCTGTGCTTGTTGATCCGCTTGCTAGCAATACGCGCGCACACCGCTTTTATGAACGACTGGGTTTCCGCTTCGTGGAGAACCGCCGTTTCGGTGAGGACGACTGCCGGGTTTATCGCCTGGACCGCGCTGTTTATCTGGAAGCTGCTAATAAGTCATAGGTAAAACGGAATTATGAAAACGTTGCAATTCTCGTCTGATGCGGTGCCGGTACTCGGGCAGGGCACCTGGGGCATGGGAGAGGACGCGCGGCGCAAGCAGGCAGAGGTGGCCTCTTTGCGCCTCGGACTCGACCTCGGGATGCGCCTCATCGACACCGCCGAGATGTACGGCGAGGGTGGTGCCGAGGAGGTAGTCGGTGAAGTGATGGCCGGTCGGCGGGAGGAGGTATTTCTGGTGAGCAAGGTCTATCCGCACAACGCCACGCGGCGGGGTGCCATTGCCGCCTGTGAGCGCAGTTTGAAGCGCCTCGGCACCGACCGGCTCGACCTCTACTTATTGCACTGGCGGGGCAATGTCCCCCTGGCTGAGACTCTGGCTGCATTCGATTCGCTCGTCAGCACGGGCAAGATTCGGCACTGGGGGGTGAGCAACTTCGACCCGGAAGACCTGCAAGCACTGCGGGTGCTCGAAGGCGGCCAGGCCGTGGCTGCAAATCAGGTACTTTACAACCTCAGCCGCCGCGGCCCGGAGTGGGATCTCTTGCCCCGCTGCCGCGAGCATGAGGTGATGGTGATAGCTTACTCGCCCATCGAGCAGGGCCGGATACTGAACGAACCGACCCTCAAAGCCGTGGCCATGCGCCAGGAAGCAACACCCGCACAGGTGGCGCTCGCCTGGCTTTTGGAGCAAGAAGGCGTCGTGAGCATTCCGAAAGCGACTCAACTCGAACATGTGCGCGAGAACCGAGCAGCAGCGGACCTGCAACTGACTGCTGCTGACCGGGTAGAACTCGACCGGGCTTTCCCGGCCCCTCGTGGTCCAGTGCCTCTACAGATGCTCTAGGGGAGCGGTTTCGAGCACTCGCCAGCGCTGTTCACCCGGTTTACCAGAGCGGTCGGGTCGGCGGTTGAGCCAGCACTCTCCCTGCCACTCGGCCGCCACGTCGAGCCTCTGACCCACTCGGCTCGAGTCGCTTGAGAGACGAATCTCCAGGCGGTTGTCTGAATCGCGGTTGCCGTAGTCCGCCTGGAACTGCAGCAATCGCCTGAGTTCCGGACCGCTGAGCATAGTCGGGTCGGGTGTGGCGTACTTGGGCGGATAGCCCCGGTCGTCGTAGAGGTGGATGAAGTGCTCGCCCACCATCACCAACAGTCCCCGAGGATGACTTGTGATACCACCCTCTATGTCGGGTGAATCCAGCTGTAGAACGAGCAGATTTCCTGACCCGAGAGGCTCGGGAACCCAAACTTCCCGGTAAGTCTGGAGGCCATCGGGGGTCTCGCACTGGCCGTCTTCGATCAAGTTGCCCGCTTCCCAAAAGACGGAGCCCTCGTCCACCGAGCCGGGCCTGGGCTGGAAGTCGATCTGGTGGGTCCAGAGAAGCCGACTTTCGGTGGTCTCAGTCGTACCGCCAAAAGCCATCAGGCGTGTAAAGGGCAGCAGGGCATCCACCGGTTGGGGTTGGAGATGGCCCTCGCCGAGCGAGGGCCAATCGTGCGGGATGCGCAGGTCGGCAAAATAGGAACCGGCCTGCAACCAGAACACGGTAGCCGTCTCCACGGGGTCACAGTCGCCAAGCTGGATGGACTGCCGCTTCCAGAGGCCGGTGTAACGGTTCACCGGCTGAGGAGTGTTTTGACCCTGGCCATGATGCTCACTGGGTCGAGTCCCTGGTAGGGGTACTGTTCCCAGAGGCCGCCGCAGCCTTCCTGGTGGGTGCCGAGATGAGCAAATTTGGGTGTCAGGGCGCGCTCCAGTAGCCAGGAGCCGAAGCGGCTGCCCAGCCCCGTACGCCGGTTGAAGGACTCGACTACCAGCACGAAAGGCGAGGCACCGACCTTGGCAATCATCTGCTCATCGACGACGTTCAAAGTCGGCTTGTTGACCAGACCGACATCGATGCCTTCTTGCCTGAGGCGTTCGACCGCGTCGAGGGCGCGGTAAAGGGCCTCGCCGAAGCTGACGATGTAGCCCGCCGTGCCCTCGCGGACCAGTTCGTCGCGACCGGGAACGAAGACGTAGTCTGCCTGGTAAAAGTCGTTGCCGTCGCTATCGAGGATATTGGGCGTCTTGGAGCGGGTGGAGAAGATAAACCGCAGACCCGGTTGTGGAAAGACGGCTCTGACACAGGCTTTCATCTGGGCAGCATCGGCCGGGAAGTAGAGGCGCGTCTCGTAGCCGTCGTCGAGACCGTTGTCGGCAAACAGGTTGTTGATGCCGAAGTGGCAGGTATTGTCTGCCATGTCGTCGATACCCGAGTGGGAGAAGTGACTGAGGACGTTGGAACGGTTGAGCCGCGCCATCGTGATTTCAGAAATGCACATCTCCAGAAAGGCGCTGAAGGTTCCGAAGAGGCCCTGCTTGCCCGCGGCCATCCCAAAACCGGCGGCGGCAGAGAAGTTGCCACGCTCCATAATGCCCGAGGAAACGAATATCTCCGGGTATTTGTCGTGAATGACTTTCAGCCCACAGGAACCTTCGAGGTCGCTGTCGATACAGAGGACGTTCGCTTTGCGCGTGGCCGGGTCGAGTTCCGCCAGCACTTCGACGACCGCCTCCCCGAAAACGGTGCGGTTGGAGCCGAGTTTGGTGCCCGAGCCGAGGAAAGTGTAGTCCTGCTTCGGCTTTTGGATTGCCTTGAGGTAGCGAACGGCTTCAGTGAGCCCGCGCTTTTCGAGGTAGCTGAGCGCTTTCTCGACTGAGATCACGTCGTGACCGTGGGTTGAGCCTTCGAGCCCCTCGATGCCGACGGCCATCTTGCGCTTATTAATCACTGCTACCGGTCCCTCGCCAGTTACAGTCGCGCACAACCTCCGGTAGAGGTCGTCGAGGTCTTCGCCGTCGCCTTCGCTGACCGCGAGGCCATGGCCGGTGAGCGTCTTTGCGACACTGAAACCGGGTAGGTAGTCAGAAGGATGCCCGGCAATGGTGACGTCGTTGTCGTCGATGACGAGCTTGACATTGAGGTTGAGCTTGACTGCAAGACGCGCCGCCTCAGCGTCGTCGCCTTCCTGCTGCGCACCGTCAGAGCCCAGACAGAAGACGACCTTGTCGGGGTTAGCGAGGGCAACACCGTTGACGTAGGGCCAGAGGTGGCCGAGCCTTCCTGAGCTGAATTTCACCCCCGGTGTCAGTCCGAGTTCGGGATGACCGGGCAGGTGCGCGTGCGCCTCGCGGTAGTGGAGCAACTGTTCCCAGGGCAGTTCTCCGTGCAGAGCAGCGATCAAATACTGGGTCGCGACCCGGTGCCCCGCCTCGTCGAAGAAAATCGGCACGAAGCGGTCGGGAGCACCTCGGAAAAAGGCTTCGATGATCATCACCTCGGGCACCGTATCGTACGGTCCGCCGGTGTGTCCACCGACGCCGCGAGCGGCACCAGTAGCGGTAAAGAAGACAATCGTATCCCGACAGAACTGGATATTTTTCTTCAGGGTTTCGCGCTCGGCATCCGAGAGGACCGGATTGGTCGGGTTCAATGCCAGTGGCTTATATGTATCGAGGTTGATTGGAAAGCGTGCGATGCTCGTTGTCATAATCTGCGTCCTGCATAAAACCGCCGGTCAGCGGCATGCAAATTGTAGACGACTCCGGTGACAAGCTTCGCGGTGGCTCCGTCGCAAAAATTATCATTGCTACAGCTTTCCCCTGGAGATCTTTCTGTCAGGCCGCTAATCGGAACAAACACTCGATGCATTTCACCTGCAACATGTCTACTCCTTTCTGGTACCCCGACCGTTAGAGGAAGACTCAGTTGCCGCATCACATAGCCTATCAGCAACCGTGAAGTTCGCCTCTGTTTGTGGTAGAGAGATGAGTCCGCCGAGGCGAAGGACAAGCGGCTTCTAGTCAATTGCCAACCGTGAAGGTCGAAGTGATGGTGCGAAAGGTGCCGTCGGTGCGGGCAAACGTGGCTGTGATCGTGTGCTCTCCGTTCGTGAGCGTGCGTGTATCGAAGGGGTTGGCCAGGGTGATGGTCGGGTCCATGTTCGTCCCACCGACAAAGTCGAAGGGGGTAGAGCGCTCCACAGGAGCAGGTATATTCTGCGCCCTGCAGCGGAGGCGAAAAATGGCAGCGATTCGTGCAAATGACCCAACACATTGCAAGGGAGGTAGCTGCTTGCGACAATACTCGCAATCTAGATCGATACTATCGTCTTGAACTGTACGAGAGGATGGCCCATGCTCAAGCAACAACTATTTGCGAATCTTCGGACAGCCAAGCAGCAGAGTGGCCGCCTGCACAAAGGTGCCATCATCGGTGTCGGTCAGGTAGGGATGGCCTGCGCCTATGCAATGTTGATTCAAAATACCTTTGACGAATTGGTACTCACTGATGTCAACCAACTGAAGCTCGAAGGGGAAGTCATGGATCTGATGCACGGCATTCCTTTCGTGGAGCCTACCCAGGTCAAGGCCGGGACGATCAAAGATTGCCAGGGTGCCGATATAGTCGTAATCACAGCAGGAGCCAAGCAGCGTCCGGGCGAGACCCGCCTCGATCTCGTTCAGCGCAACGCCCAGATCTTTCAGCAACTCATCCCTGAGCTTGTGCAGTCCTGTCCCGATGCGGTCTATCTGGTGGTGAGCAATCCCGTAGATATCACCACCTACCTGACCTTAAAACTTTCAGGACTGCCGCCCGCACGGGTGATTGGTTCAGGAACGCTCCTGGATACAGCCCGGTTTCGCACA
>JACMIX010000480.1 GCA_014380935.1 Gloeobacterales cyanobacterium ES-bin-141
AACAAGATACGAACAATTAGAAGGACTGTATAGATCTCAATGAACGTGGCGATTGATTGGGCGATCAGTTCCATGATTTATCTCAAAGGTTCCTACCTCCAGGGTAGTTCAGGAGGGTTTGTCTTTGGAAGGGACCCCTCAGTAGTACAGCGCGAGACTCAGTACAACTGGCGGTGGTCCTGGCTTAAACTCGATTCAATTGATGCGTAAAAAGGTGCAAATGATCAGCAGCCATCCTGAAATCGAGCTTGCCGGATTCATCGAGCAGACCTGCCTCAAACCCACGGCTACCGAGCAGGACATTCGTCAGGTGTGTTGGGAGGCCGAACAGTACCGATTTGGCGGGGTATGCGTGGCACCGGTTTATGTCCGGCTGGCGGTCGAACTCCTGCACAAAAAAAAGCCTCAGGTAGTGACTGTGATCGGCTTCCCGGCCGGAACGAGTACCAGTGCCACCAAGCTCTACGAAGCCCAGGAAGCCACCGTCCACGGTGCTAACATTCTTGAGGTGATGGTGAACCTGGGGTTTGTCAAAGGTGGTCAATACAATGCTGTCTACGAGGAATTTGGTCAGATTGTCGAGCAGACCAACCGGCCGGTACGCGCCATTCTGGAGCTGAACTTGCTTGAGCCGGATGAGTGGAAGCATGTGGCGGAAATTTGCCTCGATGTGGGGGTAAGCGGTCTTAAGACGGCCACCGGTTGGGCAGGAGCAACGCGCCACGAAGATATTCAGCAGTTGCGCCGTCTGGTGCGCAACCAGTTGGGGATCAAGGCGGCCGGAGGTATTCGAACCCTCAATCAGGCGCTGGAGTTGCTTGCTGCCGGGGCGGATAGGCTTGGGACCTCACGGGGAGTTGAAATGCTGCGCGAGCAGGAACTTGAAGGCCAATCCGCCTGAGTCGTGCAAGTTCCAGGTCCAGGCCTACGGATGGTGGAAGCAACGGGGACCGTTGCTTATGTTGCGAAACTTAAAGATAGCTGGCACACTAGAGGGGTAGCCCCGTCTGTTGAGGTCCTATGGTCGTTGCGAATATTTTTGTCATTGGCGTCATGGTTGCCCTGGTGGGTATCACTGCGGCGGCTATTTACACCGCTTTCGGGCCTCCCTCCAAAAAGCTCGCCGATCCCTACGAGATGCACGAAGACTGAGCCTGTACATATCCGTAGACGCCTCAAAAGCCACCCACAGCGGGTGGCTTTTGAGTGTGCGGGCCGGTAGCCGAGCTCGGTCCTATTTTCTCTTTTCCGGGAAGAAAACGGCAAAGAAGATCGCCAGGATGATGAGTGCCAGGATAAGCACGTAGGTGATCGTAGTGATGCCGGACGAAGCCATGATGGGTTCTCCTAATTTTCCATCGACTCAATTTCTGTAGCCGAAGACACTTATGAAGTTAGCAGGGATAAGCCAGAGCGCAAAGCCCCCCAGTCTATCCCTGCGCGTGTCAAGCTGCTCCTTCTTCCCGCTTGGTCGTCTTGTCGCCCAGTTTCTTGAACAAGCCGAACTCGAACTCTTCTTCCTGACGAGTCGGGTCTACCCCGGTAAACACATCGAGGAACAGGGTCCGTGCCCCGTGCCAGATGTGGCCGAAGAAGAACAGCAGGGCAAAGATGCCGTGGGCAAGGACGAACCAGCCACGGGTGCTGGTGCGGAATACACCATCTGCCTCAGCCGTGTTGAACTCGAGCAGCTGGCCGAGCTGGGCGCGGCGAGCGTACTGCTTGACCTGAGCCGGGTCATCAAAGCTCTGACCGTCGAGCTTGCCGCCGACAAAGGAGACGCTCACACCCACCTGCTCAAAGCTGTACTGGGATTCGGAGCGCTGGAAGGGAATGTCCGCCCGGACCACGCCGTCTTTGTCGATCAGGACGACCGGCTGAGTCTCGTAGAGAGTGTTGAGGTGAATGACGCTCAGATCACGGCCTTCCTTGTCCTTAAATATCGGCGTACCCAGCCAGCCCTCGGCGATACCGTCGCCATTGTTCATCGGGCCACCCCGGAATAGACCGCCCTTGGCCGGGCTATTGCCAACGTAGTCGTAGAAGCGCAGGCGCAGCGGCACGGCATTCTCAGCTTCAGCACGGCTCATGCCCCCGGCCATGTTGGCTGCAACCTGCCGGTTGATTTCCTGGTTGTAGATCTGAGCATCCCAGTTGTAGCGGACAGGTCCGAACAACTCGACCGGGTTGGTGGCAGAACCGTACCAGAACGTTCCTGCAACGACGAAAGCAGCAAAAAAGACCGCCGCCAGGGCACTGGCGAGGACCGTTTCGATGTTGCCCATGCGCAGAGCCCGGTAAAGCCGCTCCGGTGGTCGCACTGCGAGGTGGAAAATCCCACCGAGGATACCGACGATACCCGCCGCGACATGGTGGGCTGCAATCCCGGCCGGGTTAAACGGGTTGAATCCGTCCGGTCCCCAGGCAAAACCAGTCGGGACTACTACCCCAAGAGCACCGGGGTTCATATTGCTTGGTAGTAGATTCGCGTAATCACCGAGTTTGACGTAGACCGGGTCGGCTGAAACCCACATGCCCACGGTCTGCATGTGTACCGCTCCAAATCCAAGGCACGCCAGACCCGCGAGCAACAGGTGAATGCCGAAAATCTTGGGCAGGTCAAGCCCAAGCTCGCCATTGCGAGGATTGCGGAACAGGTCAAGGTCCCAATTGACCCAGTGCCAGCAGGCAGCCAGGAACAAAAGTCCCGAGAGAATGATGTGTGAGGCGGCAACTCCCTCAAAAGACCAGATGCCGACATCTGTCGTGATTGGGTTACCCAGACCATCTGCATTGAAAGGTCCGAAGACGGACCAACCGCTCCAGGAATTGATCACTCCAAGTCGCGACATGAAGGGGATGACGAACGTCCCCTGCCGCCACATTGGATTGAGAACGGGGTCTTCGGGATTGTAGATGGCCGCCTCGTAGAAAGCCATCGAACCTGCCCAGCCGGCTACAAGTGCGGTGTGCATGAGATGCACTGCAATCAATCGACCCGGATCAGAGGTGACGACTGTGTGCACCCGATACCAAGGTAGTCCCATTGGTCTAGTCCTCCTCTACGTCTTTATAGAAACAAGATGCGTTGCTGTCTCTAAATCTCTGTTTTGAACAGCCAACCCCGTAGCCGGGTTGTTCCCCACACAAAACCATAAAACAGTATAAAGAAGTGTAACCAGTCCTCACTCAGAGTGCAACTCTTTTTTTGGTCTAATTTAAACCCGGGATCAAGACTGTGAGGGTATATTCGGTTATCGGTCCACATAAAATAAGTTTTCTATCTCAAGAACCGCTCAATGCTCACTCGAAACTTTACTTTACACAAGTTAACTTTTAAGAGACATTTGAGGGAAGTTGGTTCGACTTAGGGATACGGAATGGCAACCATTCACTACGAGCGTCAGAACAAAGACGTGTTTGTCATGGACGAGTCGAACCTGCGCCAGGTCACTCTTGAACAGGGTATTCCTCTCTACAAGACTTTGGCGAAATTGCTCAACTGTGGTGGTGTCGGACAATGCGGTACCTGCATCGTCGAAGTTCTCTCGGGAGGCGAGAACCTCTCAGAGCGGACCGAGGTTGAGAAGAGTAAGCTGCGCCGCAAACCTGACTCTTATCGCCTGGCCTGTCAGACCCTCGTGTATGGAGAGGTAACTATTCGCACTACACCGTAAGCGATTCGTTGCAACGGAATGTTATTCTGTTCGAAAGATGCCTGCTAGATACGGTGAAGCTTCATGAGTATTGCTTTGCTTGCTATTGCCCTGTTGGTCCTGGTCTGCTGCGGCTTTCTGGTGATTGTCTGGGTCCAATCCGAGAATAAGTAGTTTACGTTGACCGGGGCGTGCCCGGGTCAGCTATGCAACCTGACCGTTCGAGTGCTTGCGCAATTCACTCAGAGTTGCATTGAGGTGAATAATCAGCTCGTCAATGGTCTGGTCACCTTTTTTGAGGATCTGCTCGGTCTGCTGGGCAAGCAGGGTCTGTCTTTGCTCTTCGGAGAGGTCCAGGGCACTGAGAATGAGCACGGGTAGATTCTGGCCGCTCGGTAGTAGACGCAGGCGGCGCAACACCTCAAAGCCGTCCATTTGAGGCATCATCAGGTCGAGGATGACCAGTTGAGGCCGGTGGGCTTCGAGGTAGGTCAGGGCCTCGAGGCCGGAGGCAGCTAGTTCGACTGTGTACCCCTCATCGCGTAGACAAGCAGCCAGGTACTCCCGACCATCCGCATTGTCATCAATGATTAAGATAGCCTCACCCTCGGGTGCAATACGGCGGCGGCGCAGGACAGCAAGCAAACTCTCCTGACCAACCGGACGATTGAGGAAATCAGCGAGCCCGAGTGGGATGGATAGGCCCCGTTCGCCCTGTACGCTTTGCAAGATGACTGGGATGGTGGCCGTGGCCGTGTCTGTGCGCAGCTCGAACAGGACCTTCCAAAGGTCTGTGCGGGGCAAGATCGTGTCGAGCACGATCACGTCGGGCTGCTCGTTACGGGCAATCTGAATGCCTTCGATGCTGTCAGGCGCGAACATCAGCTGGTAAGGCTGATCGATGAGGCGGGTAGCGATAAGTTGCTGCACCTGCGGGTCGTCCTCGATCACCAACACCTTCAGGTTCGCAGAAGCAGGTACCGAGACCGTGGCCTGTTGTATAAGGCTCGGTAGAAGGACTGTAAAAGTGCTTCCCTGACCCAGGGTGCTCTTGAGGCTAATCTGTCCTCCCAGGAGGCTCACGAGGCGCTTGCAGATAGTCAGTCCGAGCCCCGTGCCCCCGGCCCGGCGGGTAGCTGCTCCCTCCAGACGCCGGAACTCGTCGAAGACGGTTGACTGCTCCTCGGGGGCAATTCCGACGCCGCTGTCGCGCACGACGACCTCGAAGAGTTGCGCACTCACAGAGCGGGCAAGGATCTCGACCCCACCGCGCTCGGTATATTTGAAGGCATTGCTGAGCAGGTTAGAGAGGATGGTACTGAACTGGTAGGGGTCGGTCTCGACCATCTCGAGGGCAGGGTCGATCTCGATGCGGACCGCAAGACCTTTCTGGGTAGCGAGGCTTTCAACCGACGCGAGCGTCTCCCGAATTAACGGCTCGATTGCGACACGGGTATATTGCAGCTCGACCTTACCGGCCTTGATCTTGGCGAGATCGAGGATGTCGTTGACTAGTCGCAACTGGATCTTGCCATTTTGATAGATACGTTCGAGTTGCGTGAGTATCTGCTCCTGACCCTGTAGGGACTTGTTGCGCAGGAGTAGCTGACTGAAACCGAGGATGGAGTTGAGGGGTGTGCGCAACTCGTGGCTCATCGACGCAAGAAAATTGTTCTTCTGGCGGTCGGCTTCCAGGAGGTCCTGGTTTTGCGTCTCAATCTGGGCACGTTGCGATTCGAGTTCTTCGTTGGTTACTTCGAGTTCGCTGCGTTGCATCTCAAGCTCTTCGTTGGTGGCGGTGAGTTCCTGGTTCAGGGCTTCTAGTTCCCCCGCCTGCTCACTGAGCCGCCGTTCGCGCTCGCGCTCGATTGTGACGTCCCGAAAAACGGCGACCACTCCGGAGACCTGACCCTCGCTGTCTTTGATCGGCGAAGCGCTCACCGAGACAAGGACTACCCGTCCGCCCCGAATGTGCAGTTGCAAATCGGAGCGCACCGTGGCGTTGTAGCGCACGGCTCGCTGATAGGGCTGGTCCTCGGGTGCTATGGGCTCCCCCTCGACGGAATAGATTTGGGCTTGTTCGACCCAATCCACCGAGGCCAGGTCCTGCTCGGGCTCGAGCCCCAGTATGCGCCGACCGGCCAGGTTGACGATCAGGGGCCGGGCATCGGGAGTACCGATGACTACCCCGTCGGACATCTGCTCGAAGGTTGCCTCCAGGCGGGCGCGTACCTCGTTGATTTCCTGGAAGACTTGACTGTTGAGCAGCGCGACGGCCAGCTGGCTGCCAAGACTCTCGAGCAGATAGCG
>JACMIX010000481.1 GCA_014380935.1 Gloeobacterales cyanobacterium ES-bin-141
ATAGTGAACCCGAAGATTTTGTTAAGAACGATACACTTTCACGGTCAATCATTCTTAACTTAAGGAAATTCCCCTAGTGTTGGGGATGTTATATTTCGGCCAAATCAGTATTTCTACAGGCTCACGCATGAACGGCTATAGAAGGGAATATCCAGCGGTACTGGCAATTTTGGATGGCTGGGGACATCGTGAACAAACAGACGGTAACGCGATAGCAGCAGCCCACACCCCCATTTTCGATGCCCTGTGGCACGCTTACCCTTCGACGCTGATCAATACTTCCGGTCGGGCTGTTGGCCTGCCCGATGACCAAATGGGCAATTCCGAGGTTGGGCATCTCAATCTGGGCGCGGGTCGTATAGTGCCGCAAGAGCTCGTGCGCATCTCAGATGCGGTTAAGGACGGCTCACTGCTGACCAATCCAGTTTTGTTAAAGCTCTGCGAGACGGTCCGTGCACGCGGCGGTAAATTGCACGCAGCGGGCCTGGTCTCAAATGGCGGTGTCCATTCGCACATCGAACACCTGTACGGCCTGTTGGACCTCGCACACCAGCAAGGATTAAACCTCTACATCCACGCTATGAGTGATGGGCGCGATACCTTGCCGACCTCGGCCATCGAGTACTTCAGCCAGCTAGAAGAGCGCATTGCTCATACCGGTGGGACTATTGCGACCCTGGGAGGGCGCTACTTCGGTATGGACCGTGACCGGCGGTGGGACCGGGTTGAAAAAATGTACCGAACCATGACCGAGGATGGACCGGGAATGGGCGGTGCCTGTGAAGTGCTCGAGCACTTTTACGCGCAGGATAAGCAGGATGAATTTATCCCGCCTACCCGGCTCGCGCCTGGTGCGATTGAGCCCGCTGACGGACTCATTTTCTTTAATTTCCGGCCCGACCGGGTCCGGCAACTGGTCAAGGCTTTTGTGCAACCGGACTTCGACGGCTTCCGGCGCCCCGACTTGCACGGGCTCGAGGTGGTTACCTTCACCCAGTACGACGCGGCACTGCCGGTTGAGGTTGTCTTTGCGCCCCAGTCGCTCGACAATCTGCTCGGTCAGGTCATCTCAGGCCGCGGCCTCAAACAGCTGCGTATCGCTGAGACCGAAAAGTACGCCCACGTCACCTACTTCTTCAATGGCGGTATTGAGAGCGAACTGCCCGGTGAGGAGCGGCTGATGATCCAGAGCCCGCTCGTACCTACCTACGATATGCAACCGGAGATGGCGGCTGACGCTGTAACCGATGGGGTGGTTGAGGCACTTGCCCAGGGTAAATATGCTCTGATTGTCGTCAACTACGCCAATCCAGATATGGTCGGCCACACAGGCAACTACCAGGCGACCATCAAGGCAGTCGAGAAAGTAGACCAGTGCCTGGGAAGACTGGTCCAGGCCACGGTTCGAGCGGGTGGGACACTCCTGCTGACAGCTGACCATGGCAATGCCGAGCTTATGTGGGATAGCGAGGGACGGACCTGGACGGCCCATACAACCAACCCGGTGCCGTTTATCTTGATTGAGGGAGAGGGCCTCAAACTTCCCGGGTGGGGGGGTGAAGCCCCCCTGCGCAGCGATGGCGGCCTCGGCGATGTTGCACCGACCATTCTCGATATCCTGGGTATCCCTCAACCAGCCGAGATGACCGGCCGTTCGTTGATCGAGAGTGCTGATTTTGAAGTGCGTTCAAACCGCAGTCCTGTCCGGTTGGGCCTCTAGAGGCTAATGCAGAGTTCCCAGAACAAACGGACCGCGCTGCACCCGCTTGGTTAACCTGCGTACACCGCGGTTACTCAGGACTGAAACACAGCCGGCCAGGATCAGCGACTTTACCTCGTCGCGTGAGATTTTGACCGATCCACCCGATTGCAGCATAGCGGTGGAATTTTCGAGTTCGCGCAAGGTCGCGTGGGCAAAAAGCAGAGGCAAGATGCAGAACAAGCGGATAGGCACAGCCAGTCTGGGAATGAGCAGTAGATACTCGAGCGAATCGTCAAGGTCCGAGCGGGCGAGCTCGATCAGAGAATCGAGGGCTGCACGGTTTTGATTGACACGGGCCGGGCTGAGCAAATTCTTCTGGCTGCTGCCGTGGGTCATCAAGGACTGCTCGGGAATATAGATTGCGTTTTCGTGCTCGACGTCCCAGGCGATGTCCTTGAGGATGTTGACAGTCTGGAGCGCTTCGCCAAAAGCCTCACATTTTTTGAGCAGATGCTCGTATTCTGACTTGCCCACATTGGGGGAGTGCTCGTGCCATAGGTCGGTTAACAGGTGTCCTACTGTACCGGCGACGTAATAGCAGTAGTCACCATATTCACTCAGAGTCTGAATGCGAATGCCATGTGGGTAGAGGCCGACGAACTTTTGCATGCCCCTGACCATCTCATCGACCCAGCGGCGCACGATCTGTTGTGTGGGTCCGGGTAAAATCCGAAATACCGTAAAGACCAGATCGGTATTGTGGACTAGGCGTACATGGGCGGCATCTCCACTCACATGGCCAGCTAGACTAGGAAAGGTATTGGCAGCCGTGGAGTAATCAAAGCATTCCATA
>JACMIX010000482.1 GCA_014380935.1 Gloeobacterales cyanobacterium ES-bin-141
CCGAATGCTACCTTCCGGCTGTGTACTGTCCGGGGGTCCAACAGCAACCAAGGACACAAGCCTCTTATGAAAATTTTGGAAACGCGCGCCCTGCGGGGACCCAACTATTGGAGCATTCGGCGGCACAAATTGATTGCCATGCGCCTGGACCTGGAGGAACTCGAAGAGCAACCCACCAATTTGATCGACGGGTTTTACGAACGCATGAAGGCACTCTTGCCGGGTCTTGCGGAGCACGGTTGTTCCGAGGGCCGTGCGGGTGCGTTTCTGGAGCGCGTCGTCGAGGGCACCTGGATGGGCCATGTCATCGAGCACATTGCCCTGGAGCTGCAGTCGATGGCAGGCATGGACGTGACCTTCGGGCGGACCCGGAGTACCCAGACCCCGGGAGTCTACAACGTCGTTTTCTCCTACGTAGAAGAAGCGGCGGGGCGTTACGCGGCGAGGGCAGCAGTCCGCATTGCTCGGGCCTTGTGCGACGGGGAGCCCTACGAAGACCTCAAAGAAGATATTCAGGAAATGCGCGAGATCCGCGAGGAAGTCCGCTTCGGACCCAGCACGGCGGCGATTGTCGAAGAGGCACTCGCCCGCGACATTCCCCACATCCGTCTGAGCGAGAAATCCCTCGTGCAGCTGGGTTACGGCGTTCACCAAAAGCGCATTCAGGCAACCACCACGACCAACACCAGCATCATCGCCACAGAACTCGCCGCCGACAAAACTGCTACCAAGAGCTTGCTCAACTCAATGGGCATCTCCGTACCCCAGGGAGTTGTTGTCCGCCGCGCCGGAGAACTCGAGGAGTCGATCGAGGAGGCCGGTGGTTTCCCGGTCGTCATCAAGCCGGTCGATGCCAATCACGGACGGGGCATCACCGTCGATATCCGTGACCTCAGAACGGCGGAGGAAGCTTTCCGGGCCGCCCGCGAAGTCTCCAAGGATGTGCTGGTCGAGTCCTACATTACCGGCAAAGACTACCGAATTCTGGTGATCAATCACCAGGTTGTAGCTGTCGCCGAGCGTATCCCGGCTTGTGTAAAAGGAGACGGGCACTCGACGATCAAAGAACTGATTGATGTGGTCAACGACGATCCCCGTCGCGGGTACGGTCACGAGAACGTCCTCACAGTCATCACAATCGATGACATGACCTGGCGGATGCTCGACCGTTACGGCTACAACCTCGAAACGATCCTGCCGGTCGGCGAAACTTGCTATCTCAAATCCACCGCCAACCTGAGCACCGGAGGTACGGCCATCGACCGCACCGACAGGCTCCATCCCTTTAATGCCTTCATCGCCGAGCGGGTCTCGCGCAATATCGGCCTCGACATCTGCGGTATCGACATGATCTGCCCCGATATCAGTCAGCCACTCGACGAAGTGGGTGGCGCAATCATCGAAGTCAACGCGGCACCCGGTTTCCGGATGCACCTGGCACCGAGTGAGGGGATCGCTCGTAACGTAGCGGAGCCGGTCGTGAACATGCTTTTTCCGCCCGGTTCCAAGACCCGCATCCCGATCATCGCCGTGACCGGTACCAACGGTAAGACCACCACCACCCGTCTCATCGCTCACATCCTGCGCGGCGTGGGCTACCTGGTCGGCTACACGACGACCGACGGGGTCTACATTCAAAACCAGATGGTCGCCCAGGGCGATATGACTGGTCCTTTTAGCGCCAAGCTGGTCCTCAAAGACCCGACTGTCGAGCTTGCGGTGCTCGAGACCGCCCGTGGGGGGATCCTGCGCGAGGGTCTGGGCTTTTCTGAATGCGACATCGCCGTGGTGCTCAATGTCAGCGAGGATCACCTGGGCCTCAAGGATATCGACTCACTCGAAGCCCTGGCCCGCGTCAAATCGGTCGTGCCGGAAGCAGTCCACAAAGATGGCTTTGCAATCCTCAACGCCGAGGACCCGCTCGTCGCGGACATGGCACCCGATATCACGGCGACTGTGACCTATTTCAGTCTCGACCCCGAACACCCGGTCATCCAGGAACACCTCGAGCGGGGCGGGACAGCGGCAGTCTTCGAGAACGGTTACATCTCGATTCTCAAGGGCGGCTGGACGCTCAGGGTAGACCGGGTGATCAACGTACCGCTCACCCTCTCCGGCCGGGCCGTGTTCATGATCCAGAACGTCCTTGCCGCGACGCTTGCGACCTTTTTGCAGGGGGTCAAGATCGACGACATCCGGGCGGGCCTGGGGAGCTTCGTGCCCTCCGCGGCCCAGACACCGGGCCGGATGAATCTGTTCGACGTCAAGGGCTTCGAGGTCCTCATCGACTACGCCCACAACCCGGCCGGCTTCGAGGCGGTTCACCAGTTTCTCGAGCGGGTCGATAACCGTCGCAAGATAGGCGTGTTCGGGGGTCCCGGGGACCGCCGCGACGAAGACCTGCGCAAGCTGGGCTATCTTGCCGCGAGCATGTTTGACATTGCCATCGTCAAGGAGGACGACGACTTGCGGGGCCGCGCCCCGGGCGAGGCAGCCAGGCTCATTATCGAGGGCCTGCATCAGGGCAACCCCGACTACCCTTACGAGGAAGTCCACAACGAGGAGGAAGCCGTCGAACTGGCCCTGCTCAAGGCACAGCCCGGTGACATGGTGGTTATCTTCCCCGCCGACGTCAAGCGGACAATCGGGAGCGTCAACCGGTTCAAAGAACAGTCGGACCCGGTGCGGGTGCGTTAGGAGCAGTCCGTCGAGGACGGCCAGTCCTACACCACATTCATGCAAATCCTGTTTCTACACCGCGTTTTCCCAGGCCAGTTCCGTTATCTAGCGGCTGCCCTGGCCGCTAACCCGGATCACCAGGTCGTTTTCGGGACGATGCGCCCGGAGGGTGAACTGCCTGGTGTTCACGAGGTTCTCTACGCTCCGGCACGCGCAGTCCATCCTCAGACTCACTTTTGTGTCCGTACGCTCGAGAACGGCGTCCTGGACGGGCAGGCAGTTTACCGGCTGGCCGAGCAGCTCAAAAGACAGGGCTTTGTCCCCGATATCGTTTATGGCCACTCGGGGTGGGGACCTACCCTGTTTATCAAAGACATCTTTCCGCGAGCGCGACTACTGTGCTACTTCGAATGGTTTTACCGCGCTCAGGGCTCAAGCCACGGCTTTGACCCTGCCATACCGGTGGATGCCAATGCCCAGATCGAGATCCGGACTAAAAATGCGCCGATTTTGCTTGACCTGCACAGTTGCGATGCGGGCATCTCACCGACTCGCTGGCAGCAAAGCCAGTTTCCAGCCGAGATGCGCGCAGAGATCAACGTCCTGCACGACGGTATCCCCACCCACATCGTCCTTCCTGGACTGGGGCGATTGTGCTTGCCGCAGCTCGGTCTGGATCTGAGCGCGGTCGAAGAACTGGTCACCTACGTGGCAACTGGCATGGAACCTTTGCGGGGTTTTCCGCAATTCATCGAAGCGGCGGCTCTGGTGCTCGAGCGGCGGCCCGGCTGTCACGTAGTTGTAGTGGGGGAGGATCGCGTCGAGTACGGCAACACCCTGGCCGAGGGAAAAACATACAAGCAGTTGATGCTCGAAAAGTTTACTCCGGACCCGTCCCGGCTCCACTTCACCGGTCGGTTGCCCTACGCGCAGTATGTGCAGGTTCTGCAATCATCGAGTGTCCACGTCCATCTGACCTACCCGTACATCCTGTCGTGGTCGCTCATGGAGGCGCTCTCGGCGGGGTGTCTAGTAGTGGGTTCTGCCACCCCGCCGGTAATGGAGATGATCCGCGACGGGGTGAATGGCTTACTGGTCGATTTCTTCTCGCCCCGGCAGATCGCCGAACGGGTGGAAGAAGTGCTCGACCACCCGACCCGCATGGCTGAGATCCGCGCCCGTGCCTGGGCACTGATTCTCGAAAAGTACGCGCTGTTCCCCGCGTTGTTCTCCGCGTTGTTCTCCGCGCCGTTCAGCATCTTGTAAGAGTTGTTGACCGAGAGGAGTGTCTTGCAATAGATCAAACATGGACCGACTCTCCAGAAAGGCAGTCAGGAAATCGGGCTGGACGCGGATCGACGCGAGCAGCACGGCGACAGTCAATAGTTCTTTGCGCTGCTGAGTCGATTCTACCTGTCGGTCGATGGCCTCGACACAGGTGCTCAGCAACTCCTCGGCTGGGGCACCGCCCAAGCAGTAGATCCTTGTAGTTCTTCCCCTCGGGCAGGTTTTTGCCGTAGGCCACCCGGTTCTCACCCACGATCACCGCGTGGCAATGGGGACGGCGTTGCTGCAACAGGGCCACGGTCTCGATGAACTGCGGAAACCCCCTGTAGGGCTCCATCCCGCGGGCCACGTAGGTCACCAGTTCGTCCACCTCAGAGAGGCCCAGATTCAGCCGGGGCAGGACGAGTCTGCTGCCCGGACGGGGCTGAAAGAACTCGGTGTCGATACCGTCGTGCAGAACGGTGAGCTTGGAGTGGTACTGCGGCGGAAATTGTCTCTGCTGCCACTGAGTCGGACATAGCCCCCGGTCGCAACCGTACAGGTCCATCAAGATGGTGGTGTTCTTGACCCGGATGCGAGCTTCGTCATCCGCACTGAGCGGATCTGTCGGATCAAAATCGGCATCAGAACCCCGAGCGTGGTAGAACCACTCGAAGTAGCACAACAGTTGCGCACTCGGCAGGGCGTCCTTGATGAACAAGGTCGGTCCCCACCCCGAGTGACCGTAGACGATATCGGGGACGAACCCCTGCTCTTTGAGCCGTTCAATCAACCGGTAAACTGCCTGACCCTGAAGGACGGAGTTCTCAAAGGAGCGCGTGTAGTGGTGGGTGTTGGGGTCCGCCTGCCGCGCCGGTATGTAGAGAGCTTTGTGGACTCCGGGGAGAAAGCCATCTTTACGGGTGGTGCCGAAGACGACTTGATTGCGAGGGTCTCGAGTGAGAGCAGTAGCCAGGTGGCGGAACTGGGCTGGAAAGTTTGGATGGAGAAAGAGAATCCGCATCACGGCAGCCAGAAATCCGGCAGGAAAGTTTTACCCCAGTCGCGGCCTATCTGGTTCAGTGTGCGGGCTACTTGAATGTGTGGCTCGTCAGACTCTACCGGTAATATCTGTGCTTTTGCCCCGTGGCCCAGGCGCTCGATTACCAGGTTCGCCGCCTCAAGGCCAGTGACGTAGGCTTTCTCCTGGGACCAGGAACCGTGGCGGTTGACGATCCAGTCGCCGCTCATGAAAACGTTCTCAAATCCAGTCACCGCCGGCAACAAGTACTGGTAGCTCCCAGGTGCAAAGTGCGTCACGGCGCGAGGGAGGCGGATGACGCTGCTGTCGATCACGTTTGCTTCCCCAAAGGCACTTACGCATTTTGCCAGGTAACGCCGGACGAGCGGCACAACTTGCTCGTCACTCATGGCGAGGAACTGGTTGGCATGGTAGAAGTCGGCTTCGATGACGGTTCCCGGTTCGTCCCGGTACTCGTCGTGCAAAGTGTTGAGGTCAAAAAACGTCCAGCCTGTCGTCACATCGAACCCAAAGCAGGCATTAGAGGGGTGGGGAATGTCGATTTTGCGGTCGAACCATAGTCGCGTGGCCAGTACATCAACCGCGCCCAGGTTCATGACATCCCGGAATTCTTTGCTGCTGCGCAGAACAGAACTGCCACCGACAAGCTTCTGCATGCCGCTCACGCCCACCGCGAAAATCACCGCATCCGCCTCAAAAACCTCATTGCCCGAGACAACCCCTGTGACCCGGCTCTCCCCATCAAGGGTCAGGTCGCTCACCCGTCGGTCGGTGAGCACCCGGCACCCGGCCCGCTCGATGCGCTCCATCCAGGGCCTGAATATCTTTTCTCCCACCGTGCCCCGGCACCAGACCACGTCGAAGTCCGGCTGATGGGCAAGGATGAAGAAATAGAGCATGCCGAGGGCTGCCGCCGCCGAGCACTGCTCGCCCGGTGCAAACAGACCCACGAGCAGCATCGGTTCAAAAGAGTCACGATACAACCGGGCCGAAACACCAAAATCCTTGAACAACTCGCGGGCCGTCACCGAGTCGTAGCGCCGCCAGGCAGCGTCCGAGTTGTCGAAATCGACTAGCGCGTAGAGCAGCGGCAAAGCCGAGAGTCGGTCGATGAGGGGAAGGCGCTTGAACTGGGTGTAAAGGAACGTGCCAAGCGGAGTCGGCAAGCGTGGCAGATTCTGGAAGATGGGTGACTCGACTTCCAGTCCGGCCGGGGAGTACTGGGAGGAGCGGGTGAAAGGGGTGAAGGGGTCAATTTGTAGTTCACGCACCAGGGCGAAGATGTTTTTGTAGGGGTACCAGAAGCCGTGAATACCCGCCTCCACCGAGCGCCCACCCACCGTCCGCCAGCCCGCCACCAGCCCGCCCGGATAAGGACCGGCTTCGAGAAGCGTTACGTCGTAACCTTGTTTCGCCAGGTGATGTGTGGCTCCCAGCCCCGCCCACCCGGCACCGACCACAACCACGCGTTTTGCTCGCTCAGTAGACATTACGCTTCTCAGAATCCTCTGTTCAGCTTAATGCGGAGTATCTTCCGCATTTACAACCTGCCAGTACCAAATATCTGTGCAGCACTCAGCGCCAGTTCTACAAAAGTAGGAGAGACAATCCGCTCGTTGTCCCTGACCTCGACCAGATCGTAGAAGCCTTCACTCAGAATCAAGATAGAGACTTTGGTTTCAACCGAATCAACAATCCAGTATTCCGGGATGCCCCTGACAGCGTACTCGGAACGTTTGGCCCGGTAGTCGGTCGTAGCGGTGCCGGGACTTACCACTTCAACTACCAGCAGTGGGGGCGATTGAAGAACAGCAGACACTTCTAAAATAGTCTGCTCTTGCTCCAGAGTCATCACACAGAGATCAGGCAGACGGGAGCCATCGATGTCAACACGTACACCGATGTCTCTCCTCGACACCCATGGGTGTGCTTTTCGAGTGATCTCCGCTTTGAAATGGTCATGAATCAGCTCGATGATGGCTGAATGGCGTCCAGTAGGAGGATTCATCAGGACCAACCCCCCATGTACCAGCTCGTAGTGCTCGTCCGTGCCGTCGAAGGCAACATACTCCTCAAAGGTCAGGGGTTTGGTCGTGGTAAAAGCCATAAAAAATCCCGTGATCCGGCTACGATCCTACACGCTACTTTGATTCCAATGTCGTGTTCTGGCCGCCTGTAACCCTAGCCCTCACAAACTTCATTCACTATGAGGAAGCCAGAGTGGCACAATGAGGGCGTCCTGAAAACTTGGTCGGTATGAATATCCGCACTGTCCCCACACAACCTTTTGCAGGTCAAAAACCCGGCACCTCCGGGTTGCGCAAGCAGGTCACCGTTTTTC
>JACMIX010000483.1 GCA_014380935.1 Gloeobacterales cyanobacterium ES-bin-141
CCGCGGCCGTAGATCAGGTGGTCGCGGACGGTGCCGGTTTCTACTCCTCGGCTGGCAACCGGGCCGATCAGGCCTACGAAACGACTTATGCCCCCGTGAGCGTCGATGCGGCCCGCGACCTGGTCAGTTCCGGTGCCCAGAACCTCAAGCTGAACCGCGCCCTTGCTACTACCTCTGTGACCGGCTTCCACGATTTTGACCCCGGCTCAAGCGTCGATATCAGCCAGTCTTTCACGGTCCTGCCAGCTACCGCTCCTCCTCCCGGCTCGACGTCAATTTCTTTCCAGTGGGATGAACCTTTTGGTGTGGGCGCGGTTGCAACCGACTATAACCTGCTGGTTTTTAACGCAAATGGGGCCTACCTCGGCATTCTCAGCGGTACTGACAACAACGTCAGCACCGACGAAGCACTCGAATTGCTCACGCTACCTCAGGGTGAGTATCAGCTTGTAATCGCCAAGGCCAATGACGGTCCGGCTAACCGGCTCAAGTACCTTTACAACACAGATACAGGTGTAAGCGCCGAGTTTCTGCCAGGTGGTCCCTCAACCTTCGGCCACAAAGCGGCCAGGGGTGTCCAGGCGGTGGCGGCGGCCTTCTACGGTACCCCTGACGTTCCCGAGGGCTTTACTTCTCTGGGTCCGAGCGTTGTCTACTTCGACAGCGCAGGTACCCTTCTGGCTGAGCCCGAGGTCCGCCAGGTACCCCAGATTACTTCTGTAGACGGCAGCAATAACACTTTCTTCGGCGGTAACGACGCCGAGGGTGACGGCTTCCCCAACTTCTTCGGCACCAGTGCTGCCGCTCCTAACGCAGCGGGAATTGCAGCCCTCGTGTTGCAGGCGGCCGGTGGTCCTGGCAGCCTGACCCCACAGGAGTTGTACAGTGCCCTGCAAAATACAGCGGTAGATATTCCCTTCGATGCGGACGCCGACTTCAGTAAGGTAGTCATTGGTCCCCTGACCTTGACAGGCAACGGCGACAGTTCCAACGCCAGTTCCAGTGACCCCAACTTCTTCAAGATCACCCTCGCCCCCTCGGCGACCGGTGAGACAGTGGTACAGGTCGTCATCGACCTCACCGCGGCTGGACTGGTCTTTGACACCTCCGAGGACGTCGGCTTCCCATTCACGCTGGGCACCCTGGTCGGGGTCAATGCAAGCGATGTGACGGTTCAGTTGGTGGACGACACGCCATTGCTGACGCTGACGTTTGCACCGGGTAGCTTTGGACCTGGCGACTCGGTGAGCTTCGGCGTGGACCGCGATGTGGCGGGGGCCGGGGGCGGCAATGACGCGGACCAGTTGGCCGGGGCGATCGTGAGCGCGCAGGGCGGCAGTGGTGCCGCGGGCAGTGGCGCAATCGTCAATGAGTTCGGCCCGCCTGGCTACGACCCGCTGACCGGGTTTGGTCTGGCAGACGCCCTGGGTGCGGTCAACATCGTGCCCTAGGGGATCCTCGGCGCGGTGCGGGGTCGTTTCGCATCGCGCCTCCTGCCCGGCGAGTACGGGCACGATACATCGTGCTCCAACCAGGGCTTATCCTGAAGGGAACCACTCGGTGCAACGATGTCTCCTTCTCAACTCCGTGAACTCATCATCCAGGCTTTTCCCGGTGCGGCCGTCGAGGTGCAGGACCTGACCGGCACAGGCGATCACTTCCAGGCGGTGATTGCCGCCGAGCAATTCGCCGGCCTGAGCATGCTCAAACAACACAGGCTGGTCAACGACGCCCTGCGGACCTACATCGACGATGGCCGTGTTCACGCGCTTGCCCTCAAGACCTACACTCCCGAGCAGTGGCGTGAGTCCTTTGTCCAGTTCGGCTAAGCCGGAAGCAGGTTATCCATGGACATGCCAGAAAAAATAGAGAGTCTTCTGCGCGCGCAACTCGCAGCTTCGGTGGTTGAGATCGAGGACGAAACCCGTTTACACGCGGGGCACGTTGGTGCCGCGGGTGGTGGCGGCCACTACCGTGTCGTAGTTGTCTCAGACCGGTTTGCCGACCTCAGCTTGATGCAGCAACACCGGCTGGTATACGCAGCCTTGGCCGGGGAGATGAAGACAACAATCCACGCACTCGCGCTGAGGACCTACACCCCCGAGCAGTGGCAGAGGCAATAGTGGCCTGCTTCCAGATAGCTGGACCGCTTTTTTGGAGCAGACCAATAGCATCTTCCGCTCAAGTCTCCTGTGCTAGACCACTATGACGCTACCTAAAAAGGCCGGATAGGACTGTGAATGAGCTGCGGTGAGGTCGAATGCTGTTAGCCCGTCAACGAAAGCCTCGACGATCTTGGTAAACGCAGCTTCCATGGCAGAGTCATCTGGGAACGCCTCAAACGCCAGGGAGCAATAGGCCTTCCCAGCCACTTCTAGATCTGTCAACTCAAACCCGAGACCGCGATCGACGGAGGTTTCGGCATCAACTTCTTGAGCCTGGCCCGTAAAAGTGTCCAATCGAACCTTTCGCAACGCACGCGTTTTGCGGACAGAGCCAGTAACCAACCCTGTCTCCCCCGTCATAAACAGTCGTTGATACGCAGCCGGGGTATTCGCATACGACCACTTTGTCCAGCGTTCGACCTCCCCTTGATGCCGACCGCAGAATACCTGCATACCGAGGGAAGAGACCCGGCCCTTAATTTGCAGCGCGCCCTCACGCCACTTGATGCCCATATCATCACTGCCGGGCACGAGCAGGTAGACATCAGGTTGGTCCTCAAAGCGGCCCTTCCATACCGGTGGCCCGACACCGGGGCTCTTTTGAACGGGCGCTATCATCTCGAACCAACGCTTCAATGACTCATGCTGATTGACCTTGCCTTCGAAGAACCACCGAACTTCGTGACTGGCTAGCGGGATTGTCTTAGCCATCGTTGCTCCTCCCCAGTTCTACAGTGTGGGGCTACGGTTAAAGCTCAATCGAGCTCACAGGTGTTGCGCTCAGTGCGGATGCGGGCGCCTGCCCAATTCAATTTTTCGCGCAGAGTCCGAAAATAGGAGTGGTTTTCTTCGAGAATGACGAACTTGGCCGGTAGGGGCGCGGTTTCGATCCGCACAACCTGACAGGGTAGGAGCGGTGCACACAGGATACCGTCGCCCCAGAGTTTGAGGCTCTGGTCCAGTTGTTGAAGCGGGTTGACCTCAATGACGTCGTGGGCCGGTAGGACGATCGAGCGGCTCGATAGGGAGAGGGGGCAGATTGGGGTAACGGTGATCGCTTCAACGGCAGGGGCGATGATTGGCCCGTTTGCCGATACGGTGTAGGAAGTCGAACCGGTCGGAGTGGAAATGAGCAGACCGTCGCCGTGGCTCTGGTCAATAACTTCACCATCTACGGCAAGTTCGAGAATAACTGTCGATAGCCGCTGGAGGATAGAGGGTTTGAGGCAGAACTCATTTAAGCAATAGAAGGGCTGTGCAGGCAGGGGCTCAACGCCAGAGATCGAAGCCTGTAACATCATGCGCTCCTCGATCAGATAGGTCCCGGACAACAGTTTCTCCCGCAAGGGAGATCGGAGAACCTGTACGGCCTGGGTTAAAAATCCCAGGTGCCCTCCAACATTGACGGCCAGCAAGGGTACACCCAGGGGTGAGAGATGACGCGCCGCGGCCAGGATCGATCCGTCTCCGCCCAGGACAATCGCCAGATCGATCTGGCCACCGGTGGCCTCGATGAACTGTGGATAAGGATTTTGCTCAGGGCCTGAGGGTGCAACCAGGACGTAACAACCAACTTCTTCAAGCCAGGTCCGACAGGCCACAGCCTCTGCTTTGCTGCCCGAATCGTCTCCCTTGTAAGCAATAACCACCCGAAGCTGATGCATAGTTTCATTGTATGAGCCTGGGCTCTGTGCCCGAGCTGAGCGGCGTCATACGCCAGGTGCAAACGTAGTCTCCTGAACAGCAAGGCGTCGCCGGACATGGCTAGATAGACAACAAATAGTCCGGGGGCCGTGTGTGGAAGCTGAACGATACCTCACCCATCCGATGTTTGGTCTTTTGTACCTGGTTTGTCCCTCGGAGGAGTCGAGCCTCTACACGACTTTGTATTCTCAACAGCTCTTTTTTCTGGCTTCGACCACCGAGCCGATTCTATTCGAGCCAATTAGCCGGGAGCAGGCGCGCCGTATCGTGGACACAAGGGTCAAGCAGCTTCGCCAGCAAGGAGCCGGTGAGGAACTCAAAAGCATCCTTCTGTTCCACCAGCAACACTTTTAAGACGCCTCGGACGTGTTCCAGACCGCCATTGCCTGTCCGGCCAGCCAGGCTGTCGTCCAGGCATTTTGAAAGTTGAACCCGCCTGTCACCCCGTCTACATCCAGGACTTCACCGGCAAGGTAAAGTCCCCGGCAGCGACGGCTGGCCATGGTCTTGAAATCGACCTCTTTCAAGTTGACTCCGCCACAAGTGACAAACTCTTCTTTGAAGGGACCCTTGCCTTCAATCGCGTAGCTGCCCTGAGTAAGTTCTTGCAGCAGACAATTGAGCGCGTGTTTGGAGAGCTCGGCCCAGCGAACATCGGGAGCAACACCTGCCCGGTCCGCAAGATAATGCCATAGACGGCGCGGTAGGTCTGCGAGACCGTTGGAGTGAATAGCCCGCCGCGCCCACTCAGACTTGAGGGCGAGCAATTGCCCGCGCAGTCCTTCAAGATCTTGCTCCGGGAGCCAGTTGATCTGCAAAGAGGCGCGGTAACGGCTGGTGTGCAGGACTCTTGCTCCCCAGGCGGAGAGTTTGAGCGCGGCTGGACCGCTGAGCCCCCAGTGGGTAATCAGTAATGGACCCGTTTGCTCAAGTGGCGTGCTGCCCTCAATTGCCAGCCGCAGGCGAACCGGGGCTGTCACGCCTGCTAGCTCCCGCAATTGCCGATCGAGGACATTGAAGGTGAACAGCGACGGCACGGGCGGTTCGACTTGATGACCCAGGGACTTTGCGAGCTTATAACCAGTGCTGCTACTGCCCGTGGCCAGCAGCAGACAATCGCTCAGCAGGGCCTCACCGGACTTTAAACGTGTCTCAAATCCCATTTCCGTACGCGCGACAGCAACGACAGTTGCCCCGGTACGCACAAGCACCCCCGATGCGTGGGCAGTACGCATCAAGCAGTCTACGATTGTTGCCGAGTCATCGGTGACGGGAAACATTCGTCCGTCCGGCTCCGTTTTGAGCCGGACGCCGTGCCCTTTAAACCAGGTAAGCGTGTCTTGAGGCCCGAAGCGGGTGAATGGTCCACGTAGAGCTTTACTGCCTCGGGGGTATTGTTGAGTGAGTACAGCCGGTTCAAAGCAGGCATGGGTGACATTGCACCGCCCACCGCCCGAGATGCGCACTTTGGTGAGGGGTTGTGGACCTGCCTCAAGTAGAGTGATGCGCGTGCCGGGGCGGGCTTGCGCGCAGGCAATCGCACCGAAAAATCCGGCCGCACCACCGCCAATCACGACTACCCGCAGGGGCGATATCAAACTATTCGAGCGTGTCATTTTGCTCCAGAGCCAGGGCCATCAAATATCCCCGGGCACGTTCTGTTTTCGGGTAACGATTGACCAGTCTCCAGAACCCCGGACCGTGATTGGCTTCGAGTAAATGGGCCAGTTCGTGAACGATGACATAATCTTGTACGAAAGCTGGCATAGATGCTAGACGATGAGACAGGCGGATGGCACCATTCGATGGAGTGCAGCTGCCATAACGGTTTTCCTGATTGGTTACCCACTTAATGGACTGCCATTGCAGGGCGTTGTTGAAGTATTGACAGTTTAATAGCTGAGCGCGACCGTGCAGGGCATTATCATCGAGTGACTCTTTCGCACGCTTTTTCAACCATTGTTTTTGGAGCTTCTCGACAATCGGCTTTAGCTCGGTGTTACTGAGGTCGGCAGGCGCTCTGATGACAAAGCAGCCATCCACCTCACGGGCACTGATGGTCTTTTTACGCTTTGTACTGCGGATGATTTTGACTTCCATCTGCTCATTAGGCAGCGAACTCATACCCAGATACGTTCTGGGTACGCCTTTCAGAATACTCGCTCTGGTGTACTCAACCCAGACTGGGTTTGGACCGATCATCCGCAACCCGGCCTGCAGTCATCACACCTCGACGGTACCATCGCGATGGGCTCAATACGTCAAAAAAGCCCCCACTCTTGATTGGTGGGGGCAAAGCATCTATTGACCGCTGTACTGAATCACAAACACTAAGGAGTTACCTCGCCGGAAATGATTGCAAAACGGTCGAAGACGGCGTTCACCACCGTGGCATTAATGTGACTGGTGATAAGCCCCGCCTTGCTTTGAGCCGCAAAGTAGTGCCCCACCTGACCACCTACCAGCTGTACAGTGCCAGGTAAAAACACCAGACCCGTATCGGTGCCGTCGGTGTAGATGGCCTGGTAGGCCGCCTGTACCGTACCCGCTTGTGGGTCACTCACCAACCTCAACTCAAGCGACTGTAACGCTGAGGGATTACTGAGCGACACGATGCTGCCCACGGTCGCGCCCACGGCTTTCTTCTCCCAGAAATACTGGACTCCGAGTTTACCGTTGCTCTGAACCGTGGCCACCAGTTTGACGTAATTGTCCTGCTCAGGCCCAAGCATTATCCCCGCCTGCTGGTTGGCGGTGGCAAAGTTCAACGGGCCGCGCAGGGTAGTGCTGACGACAAACTTACCCGCCCGTCCGTCAAACGTTTGCAGCAAGCCATTGACCAGGGTGTTGTTGGTGTTGGCGTTGAGGCCCACCGCGGTCGTCGATGTCAGCGTCCCCGCTGCAAGGTCAACATCGATCAGGCTCGGGTTGTAGGAGTTGGTGGCCGTGTAGCCGTCGTTTTTGTTGAGTTGCACAGAGGTGAAACCTGTGCCCTCTCCATCCTTGTCTGTCAGGGTACCCGAGTAGGTGGTGTCAAAGTCGAGCACCAGGCCCGGAGCACCGGGCAGTAACCCGGCTACCGAGGGATCAAGTTCGCCACTCTCGGGTTTGGCATTGACGATCAAATACACATGGTCGTTGTAATCGTAGTTCTTGGCTCCACCCTCGGTGTTGCCGATGTCCTGCGCACCATACCAGTAGTGTGGGATGAGCATGCCCTGCTGGTCGCGTACAGGAAAGAGCCGCCAGTTGTGCAACTGCCCCGACCCGTTGCGCGCATCGTCTCCATAGGTGCCGCTGTTGTTGTAGGTGAAGGGGCTGTTGGGTGTAAAGTCCACTATGTCCGTACTGGGCGTAGTATTGACGTTGCTGATCAGCACCTTGGGCAGCAGCTTCTGGTTTTCACCGCCGCTCAGGTCGTTGCTACCGGGGGTTTCAGTACCCGTGGGCGAGTCGTCGTTTGCCCGGCCTGCAAAGGTGTATATGCTGCCGCTCCTGCCGCCGCTGCCAGTCTTGGCTGCCACGGCTGTGTTGCCGTGCGTACCGTCGCCGCGGCCGCTGGTTACAGCCAGCGGCCACATCAGCACGGGCCTGGTGGTGTCAGCCCGTACCCAGTTGGGGGAGTAAGTCTCATCGCCGAGGAGCTTCTTGGCCCCGCCGAGCTTGAGTTTCTCGGTACCGACGTTGAGCGTCCAGCCGAAGATGCGGGCTATCTCGGCAATGGCAGGCTCGTTGTTGCCCTCGAAGTTGGCGAAGTTGATACCGGCCAGATCCACGACACTGGTGGGCTGGATCGGGTCGTCGGTAGTGAGGGTGAAGGTAGCGTAGTTCTCGCCGTTGAGCAGATAAGTTGTCCCGTTACTGATGCTTGAGACACGTTGGGGCTCGAACTTGACCGAGATGCTGCGTGAGGCACCCGCCGCAAGAGTAAAGGGCAGAGTGGGTGGGCTTGTGATGGTGAAGTCAGCAGCGCGCTGGTGGTCATCGATGCGCACGGCATTGGCAGTCTCACGCGAGTTGCCGAAACTGAGGCCCGTGACGTTGAGGGAACCATTACCTGTGTTGGTGAGGGTGAGGGTCTTGATGCGAACCGACTCGTTGACAGTGCTGAAGACAAGGCGGTTAGAGACAATACCCGCGTCCGGTGTCACCACCTGAAGCATGCCACGAGCCCCCTCGGGCTGCACATTGCGGAGGATGACGACGATGTCCTGGTAGTCGAAGCCACTGGTCGTCTCCTCGGTCGCCACGACGTAGGCATTGGGCTCCACCGTCCCGTCTGCCTTCTTGAGCGGGTACACCCGCACGTGGTGCGGTATTGCTTCCGCAAACGTGTTCAGATTGTCCTCGCTGTATACTTCCCGCTCACTAAAGAACGGCCACACCGAGTACAAACCAAACGCTTCGCTGCCGGGATCAAAGCTCGTGCCCCCCGTTATTGCAGGTCCAAGCGTCTGATAGCTCTCGTTTGCGACGGTGAACAACTCCTGCTTACTCAATGGGTTGCCCGCACCGTAGTGGCCAAAGCGCACCACTACACCAGACTCGCTTTGCGGACCGAAGACCGCCACGGGCTCTACTGTGACTGGGCCATCCCCTACTTTGACAAACCGCTCAGACCTGATTTCCTCTCCAATCGGGAAGGTCGTCGGCATGGCGTTGTTGGTGGGATCAGGGTCCCCCACGTTGACCGGGATCTGGTAGGTGTCGAGCACCCACTGCAACGAGGGCTCATTAGCCCCACCCTCACCCAGAGTGCCCAGTCCTTGCAGCCCAATACTGGTCTGCGGGCTGTCGGGGTCTGTACTCTGTGCATTGAGTACAGCACTCCTGGAGCCGGTCGCAGTAGGGCTGAAGCGGACTTCAACCGTGGCCGATGCACCGGGCACGAGCAAGAGCGGCAGAGTGGGCGATGAGACGAGACTGAACTGCTCAGGGGCACTACCTCCCAGACTCAGTCCCCCAGACGGAATGACCAGATCGGCATTGCCCGTGTTGGTGAAGGTGAGGCTTTGGATCGGGCTGCTTGTGCCCTGTATCGCGTTGAAGACCAGTTGGCCGGGGCTGACACCCAGGTTGGGCGAGGCACCAACTACTGAGGGCCGCAATAGTGAGATGCGACCCGACGCACCTTCACCAATGAGTTCGGCCACGTACAGGTTACCGTTGCGGGTGTCCTCGGCCAGGTCTAGAGGGTCGGTCAGACCGGCGAATACCTGTGTGACGCCAGCTGCGGAGATACTGCCGTCGGCTGCAGGGGTAAGGGCAAGGATGTCATCGCCCGCACTGTACTCGACGACAAGCAACTTGTTCTTGAGCGCTCCGGCAAAGGTATCGCTCTTGTATTCGATGGCACCGTTGGGGGAACGGTTGCGCCCAAAGTCCCAGGCGAAGCTGCGGTAGTTGGCATCAGGCAGGATACCCACTTGATAGCCGGAATTGCTGCCCCGAGCGACGACCTCGGCGAGATCAGCCTGAGAAGTGGGGTTGCCACCGTTCATGACGTACTGTCCTCTCAGGGCATTTGGATGACCGTAGTAGCCACCCTGCTCCACCTTGAATAGAAAGTCATCCTGGGTGGCGGCATTGCGCACTGCCGGCACGCTCGGTGTCACACCAATGGGTGAAGCGGGAGTATTGCCACCCGCGGCGCTACCGTTGGTGGGCGTGTACAGAAAACCGTTGCTGTGCCAGACCAGGTCGTAGGCGTTGCGTACGCCCGTCCCGTAGAGCTTGACAGGGGAATCAGCAGCGTAGGGACTGTATGTGCCAGTCCTGCTTCCATAGTCCTCGGTCTGCACGTCGATAGGCAATCCATCCGTGCGCCGTGGGTCAATCTGGAGCACAGCCGCATTCAACAGCCGTTCGGGTCGGTTGTACCAGGCGTCGTCAGGGTCACCCATGGCACTGTTGCTGCCCTGAGTGAGGTAGAGCAGGCCGTCCGGACCAAAAGCCAGACTATTGGTAAGGTGGTCCTTGGCCGAGCGCGGCAGGCCAACGATGTAGTCCTCAACCACTGCCTCGAATCCCGGCTCACCTGAGAGGATGAGTTTGGAGACCTTGCCTGTGAAGTCTGGGGCGGGCTGGACAAAAATAGTCTCGTTGTGAGAGACCCAGAGAGTGTTAGGGGAGGTCGGGTCGAAAGCAAGACCGATGATGGCACGTCCGGCCAGCCCCGCGTAGGTTTCGAGCTCGGTGAGGCTGCCAATGCTGTCGATGGTCCAGCGCCGCAGGATACCGTCCAGGGAAGCGGCATAGAGTTTGCCATCCGGGCCGATAAGCAAGCTGCTCAGCGCAGCACCCTCGTAGACCGGCAGCTTTGTGAAGCTTACTCCCGGGGTGGGACTGATGCTGGTGCCTGTACCTGTATTGAAGGATATAGAGAGGGGCAGAAAGGAGATACCCTCCTGGTCTGTAACACCCTCTGTAATCTTGAAGGTGTAGTTGGTAGAAACATCTAGCAACACACTGGGCTGAAAGACAATGGCATCGCCCCCACCACTAGTGTTGATAGCACCGGGCACTACGGCATTGTCACCACTGCGGAAGAGCTGAACATTGTCGGTAGTTAGTGTGTCTACCAACACTCCTGCTCCGGGGTTAGGCAAAGAGACATCAGCAATCACAGCGGCGTTGCGGGGAACATTTGTTGCTCCGTTGACTGGTGAAGTACCTGTCACGCTGGGACGAGGAGCCGGTGTGCTGGAGGTCGGGTACTCGATGTCAAAAGCGTCGAAGCGCACCGCCACATCCGCAGCACTACTTCCCGTATACGCCAGTACGCCCGCCCGCCCTGTCGTTGCATCGGAGAAGAACGGCACCGTCGGATTGGGAGCGAACTGCTGAACCAGGGTAGCTGGTGTTGCAGAGTCAGAGTTGACCCGGTAGGCGGCGGTGATGATGCCGGTAACCGGGTCGCCGCTCATATACAGGTCCAGTGTCGTGATGCTCGCCCAGTTCAAACCCCGAATTTGTGGGTTGCTGCTTCCGACATTGGAACGCACGCTGTTCTGCTCTTGATAGAACTGCAAGGCCAGCCCGCCGGTACCGCTGCTCGTATTGACGACCACAAATTTGACGTAGTTGTCCTGATTTGTACCCAGGAAGATGCCTCCCTGCTGGTAGGCATTGGTCAGATTGGTAAATGGACCCTTAAGACGCGCGTGCACTGTAAAGGGGCGCGTAGAGTCGATAGGCACCTGTAGTGCGTTCTTGAGGTTATTAGAGGAGGCGTTGCTGCCCTGAGTAGCAGTAAGAATCAAGCTACCCTCAGCAGCATTAAGTTCGATGCGGCTGGCATCGTACTGATTGCCCGCGGCATTGAGCTGTAAGGAAGTAAAGCCCGTGCCTTCGCCGTCCTTGTCAGGGATGGTGTCAGGGAG
>JACMIX010000484.1 GCA_014380935.1 Gloeobacterales cyanobacterium ES-bin-141
AGCGACCAGGGAAATTTCATCCCGGTCTACTGTGAGGTACTCGCGGATCTGGAAACACCGGTGTCTGCCTGGTACCGAGTCTGTTCGGGAGCAAAGTACAGTTTTCTGCTCGAATCAGTCGAAGGTGGACGCATCGGCCGTTATAGTTTCCTCGGCTGCGAGCCCCTGTGGGTACTCAGTGCGCGAGGAGAGCAATGTGAGCAGGTTTTTCGAGATGGGGAGTCAATTGTTCATCAGGGTGATCCCTTCGAAGTGCTCAGGACCTGCCTGATACCCTACGAGCCCGTCCATCTGCCCGAGTTGCCACCAGGATTGGGGGGTCTATTCGGTTACTGGGGATACGAGTTGATCCGCTGGATCGAGCCACGGGTACCGGTGTACGATGCCGCTCCAGACCAGGTGTTGCCGGACGGTTTCTGGATGCAGGTAGATTCGCTGCTCGTTTTTGATCAGCTCAAGCGCAAGATCTGGGTTGTCGCCTACGCAGACCTGCGGGAGCAATCTCCCCGTGCCGCGTACGATCAGGCAGTCGCAAGGGTGAACGAACTGGTGGAGCGCATGCGCAGCGCAAATCTACCCACGCAGCCTTTAAGCTTCGAATGGGCACCGTCTGAGCCAGGCGTGCCCACGGAGAGCACTTTCACCCGCGCACAGTACTGCGAGGCCGTGGAGCGTGCGCGGCAATATATCCGGGCCGGGGACATCTTTCAGGTTGTGTTGGCCCAGCGGCTGAGCACGCCCTTTGCAGGCGATCCCTTTCACCTGTACCGCACGCTGCGCGTCATCAATCCCTCGCCCTACATGGCCTACTACAACTTCGGCAACTTCCAGCTCATCGGTTCAAGCCCCGAGGTGATGGTCCGGCTCGATCGGGAGGGCGGCAAGGCGATTGCGTCGCTACGTCCGATTGCCGGTACTCGCAAGCGCGGACAGACCGAAGAGGAGGACCGCTGGCTTGAGAAGGATCTGCTCGCCGATCCCAAAGAGGTGGCCGAGCACGTCATGCTGGTGGATCTGGGGCGCAACGACCTGGGACGCGTTTGCCAACCGGGAACGGTGCGGGTCGATGAGCTACTCGCCATCGAGCGCTACTCCCACGTGATGCACATTGTCTCCAACATTACCGGCGAACTTGCCGAGCACCAATCGGCCTGGGACCTCCTCAAGGCGACCTTCCCGGCCGGGACCGTGAGCGGGGCTCCCAAGATTCGGGCGATGGAAATTATCCATGAACTGGAGACCTTCTGGCGCGGACCCTACTCGGGGGCTTACGGCTACTACAGTTTCGACGGCCAGCTCAACACTGCCATCACCATCCGCACGATGGTGGTCGAAGCAGGTCGGGTGAGTGTGCAGGCCGGGGCTGGGCTGGTAGCCGATTCGGTACCCGAGACCGAGTACGAGGAGACCCTCAACAAAGCCCGCGGGTTGCTTGAGACGATTGCACGGGTGGCAGCCCAATGATGCACTCCGGGTCTGCATAGTAGGCTACAAAGGGAAAGGAACTGTTCACCTCTGACCTTTAGCCGTGGAATTCGCCTCGACCAACAAAACTGGCATCCGCTTGCGCAACGGCCTGATAGCCCTGGCAACGGTCGCGGTTGCAGCACTCGTGTTCTCCGTATCGCGTGCGCAGTCTCCGTCTTTGCGACAACTGGCAGCCGACGCAGTACCCCTCGATCAGGCGCTTATCAACGGCAAACCGACTTTTGTCGAGTTTTATGCCGACTGGTGCGCGAGTTGCCAGACTATGGCTCCGGTCGTCGCCGACCTCAAGAACCGCTACGGCGACAAGGTTAATTTTGTCATGCTGAACGTGGATAACCCACGCTGGTTACCCGAGTTGCTCAAATACGAAGTTGACGGCATTCCCCATTACGCCTTCTTGAGCCCCAAGGGTAAGACCCTCACCAGTATCATCGGCTTGCAGCCCGAAACTGTGATGGCTCAAAACCTGCAAGTTCTGGCCACGGGTAGCCGCACCTTGCCCAAGACAAATGTGACCGCCGGGCGGACCTCCGAGTTCAAGCCGCCCCAGCCCAAGCCGACTCAGCCCCGCGCTCACTCCAACTCGTAGCGGTCATGCCCGAAGCCTGGCAGCAATGGTTCTACAGCATCGAACAAGCGTCCGAGGGAATTGTCCGCGCCCAACTGAGCGAAATAAGCCCGTTGAGCTTCATGCTGATGTACCTGATCGGCCTGGCAACGAGTTTCACTCCCTGCATCCTTTCGATGCTGCCGGTGACCATTGGGTATATCGGTGGCTATCAGTCCCAATCCCGGTGGCAATCCCTGGTGCAGTCGGCCTGGTTTGCCCTTGGACTTGCGTGTACGATGACCGGGCTTGGGCTGGTGGCAACGCTGCCCGGAGTCGTCTATGGCCGCATTGGTACGGGCTGGTTCATCGCCATGGGTGCGCTTGCTATCCTCATGGGTCTCAACCTTGTCGGAGTGCTGCCCCTACGCCTGCCACAATTCAATGGATTTGACCTCGATAAGAACACTCCCCAAAGCGTCCGATCCCTGGTCACGGGACTGACCTTCGGACTGGTGGCATCTCCCTGCTCTACACCGGTCTTGCTTGCCATTCTGGGCTGGGTCTCGACCACCGGCAGTCCCTGGATGGGTGGGGCGTTGCTCTTCACCTATTCGCTCGGCCACGCCACGCCGCTCATCGCAGCGGGGGCATTTACCGGGACACTCAAGGCACTCCTGTCGCTGCGCCGGTGGTCGGGGCTCATCAACAAGCTGAGCGGCGTGGTTCTGATTTTTACCGGTACCCTGGCAATTTTGAACCTGGTAGGCCGCTAAGCTCGCCAGTCAATCGGGCCGGTGCGGGTTGCTATGCTTGCGTTGAGGCGTGAGCACGTCAAAGTCAAAAGCGGGCATCGGAAGAGGAGCAAGCTCGGGCAGGTCTTCGCACAAGCACCAGGAGAGAGCCTTGGATAAAGATCTACCCTCCAGGTGCTCAGATATACACGGGTATAGAAGTTTTTACACTTACTCTTGAACTATGTCCTAGTTCTTACTGATATCCATACCCCTTCTGGAAATCTAAATGCGAGTGAGCCGTGTAACTTTGCGTCTGAGTGTGTGCTGGTCCGCTGTGCAGGAGCGTCTGAGCCAGTCGCGCCTTTGCTTCCAATTTCCGCTCCCGGCGAAACTATTTGTCAAATAGCTCCTGCTGGCATGGAGAGCATGGCCATTCTGTCGTCATCTGGCGGCAAAATCTTGTGGCAATTGACACTCTTTGACAACTGATTACCCTCACCGGGAGAAATTACCATGTTGAGCTTGAGCTTCAGCAAGAAAGCGGAAGAGACGTATCGGGTCTTGTGCCTGGGCTCACATTGTGATGATATCGAAATTGGTTGTGGCGGCACCATTTTGAAGTTGATTGAAGATTATCCACGGATTGAGTTCTATTGGGTTGTTTTCAGTTCTAATGAGGAAAGAGCTCAAGAAGCCCTTCAAAGTGCGAATCTCTTTTTAAAAGAAGCTTCCAGAAAGCAGGTTATTATCAAAAATTTTAGAGATAGCTTTTTCCCCTTCGTTGCCGTCGAAATCAAAGAATATTTTGAGTCTTTAAAACAAGAAATTACTCCGGATTTGATCTTGACACATTATCGTCAAGACTTGCACCTGGACCACCGCCTGATTTCTGAGCTTACCTGGGCTACCTTCCGAGATCACCTGATATTGGAGTATGAGATTCCAAAATACGAAGGAGATCTGGGCCAGCCAAATTTTTTCGTGCCTTTGGACAAGCAGTACTGTCAGCGCAAAGCTCAATATATTTTAAGTATTTTCAAAACTCAACAAGAGAAGCGATGGTTCAGCGAGGATGTATTTTTATCCTTAGCTAGACTGAGGGGTATCGAGTCAAATGCTCCTGGTAAATACGCTGAAGCTTTCTACTGTCGAAAACTTACTTTCTCTTAAAAGAATAGCAGTCTAAAAGCTGTGTGGCGTGATTCTGATTTTTACCGGACCCGGTGATTTTGAATAGGCTGCTAATCTGACATGTCAATCGGGCCGGTGCGGGTTACACAGCACAACGCGCTCGATATGCTCGCTCAGAGGTGTGAGGGCGTCAAAGTCAAAAGCAGGCACCGGATGGGGAGCAAGCTCGGGTAGGTCGGTCACGAGTGCGAGCAGTTCGCGGGGGAAAGTCCGCAGGAGCGGGTCGTGGGCGGCACGAACGACCTCAATTTTGGGGAAGGATGAGGATTGATAACCCTCAGCAATGATCAGATCCAGGGCTTTGCCCCACTGGTAGGCCAGGAATTCTGGCAGCAGTTCGGCTTTGAAGTTTACGAAGGTTCCCCCAGGCCCGCACAGAGCGACCACGGGAGCCCCGGCTGCAACAAACCGCTCGGAGTCTTTTCCAGTCGGCCAGGCGGCGGGAATCGTATGGTGGGTGTGCTTGATACAGGCTACTTTCCAGCCGCGTCCCTGCAGAGCCGGTACCAACTTCTCGATCAGAGTCGTTTTCCCTGCTCCACTCGTGCCCACTACAGTGATCACAGGCGCGGTAGACGCGGCTCGGGACTGAGTACTTGCGGCCATTAAATCCTCTTTAGATAGTCGCCAAAAGTATACAACAGCGCTCCGGACAGGATGTTATGATGAGTATCCTCGGGGCTGAAACGGTTTCGACGTCCTGACGAAAGCCATCCATGCAGGCTGGGAGTGAGTCCGACCCCATTAAATCAGGCTCAAAAAACAGTAAGTGCGAACAATATCGTTCCCTTCTCCCGTGCCCGCGTAGCTATCGCTGCGTAAATGCCGGGGCTTACGGATTGGTGCCACTACGGCCGTAAGCAAACCCCAGTGGATGCTCCGGCAAACTTCCTCTATCAGGTAGCCGGCTAAGACTCGGTAGAGACTCCCGTTACCCGGAATAAGTGGTAACCCCCGTTTCAGGGGTTAATGAAGCTAAGCCTGTGAACGAATGGTAAGCGAATAGTCACGGATGGACAGGGGTTCGACTCCCCTCAGCTCCACCAAAATTATTACTGGGATTGGTGATTTCCTCCTATCCTCACCGGGATAGGGGTATTCGGATAGAATAGTCGCACTCTGATACGGAGTCTCTTGGTGACGAGTGGAGTACGTGCAGATTTAACCGGCTACCCAGCCGAAGCACCTCTGGCCTCGGATCTGATTCACTTAGTTGGCAATACGCCTTTAATTCGCCTGCAGCGTGTGACCAACCGACTTGCTCCAGGTGTCGAGGTTTACGGCAAAGCCGAGTGGTTTAATCCGGGGGGCTCGGTTAAAGACCGTCCGGCTTTAAACATGATTCTGGAGGGAGAGCGTTCCGGGCACCTGAATGCAAGCAAAACAATCCTGGATGCAACGTCTGGAAACACTGGTATCGCCTACGCCTGGATTGCTGCGCGTCGGGGATACCGCGTCAAGCTTGCACTACCCCTGAATGCTTCTGAGGAGCGCAAACGCATCCTAAGTGCCTATGGAGTCGAGCTCGTACTGACGGATCCAACTCGGGGATCAGATGGTGCTATTGAGGTGGCCCGCGAACTGTACAGTCAATCGCCAGATCAATACTTCTACCCCGATCAGTACAGCAACGCAGCAAACTGGCAGGCCCATTACCT